>JARRMH010000371.1:0-15440 GCA_037386205.1 Woeseiaceae bacterium
TCGACTATGTCCTCACTGGCCTGCCCGCCGATTCGGACGTCGCGCTCGATACGACACAGCACTACGGCCAGTTGGCGATGGTCGCCGGCGCACCCGGCTCACGCCTGCAGCACCGGCTGACGGCGACTTACTCCGACACCGAAAACCGGAATTTCAGCGACGGGATTGAGGATGTTTCCTCGCTCTCCGACCGGCTCGCATTTTCGTACCAGGCGGACATCGGGATCGGCGAGGATACGCTGTCGCTCGCGCTGGAGCACGAAGCGACGACGTTCCGGCAGCGGGGACCGGTCGGGTTCGGTGACCCGAACCAGGACCAGGACATGGACGTTAACAGCGCGATTGTAGAGTACCAGGGCAGCCTGGGTCCCGCGCTTTCCTGGCTGGCGAGCGCGCGGTATGACGACAACAGCGTCTTCCGGGATGCTCTGACGGGACGGCTGTCGGTATCTCTGCCGCTGGCAGAACAGACAAGATTACGCGCCAGCGCGGGCACCGGCCGCAAGAACCCGACGTTCATCGAGCTGTACGGCTACTATCCGGGGCAGTTCGTCAACAACCCGAACCTCGAACCCGAGGAATCGACCGGTTACGAAATCGGCATCGAGCAGGGATTCGGCGATGCGCTGAACCTGCAGTTCACCGTATTCCGTCAGAATCTCGAGAACGAGATCAACGGTTTCGTGTTCGACCCGGTCACGTTTCTGGCAACGGCGGCGAACATGGAAGGCAAGAGCCGGCGCAGCGGCCTGGAGGCCGGCGCACGCTGGGAAGTCAGCGAGACACTGGCATTCAACGCGACCTATACGTATCTCGAGTCGACGGCCCAGGACGTTCGCGAGATACGCAGGCCGCGACACTCGGGCAGTTTCGATCTCGACTATGAAATATTCTCCGGCCGCGGGCGGCTCGTGCTCGCAGCCACCTATGGCGGAACGCGTACCGACACCTTTTTCGCCCCCTGGCCCGATCCGCCCGCCACGGTCACGCTCGACAGCTACTGGCTGGTCGAAGTTTCGGGCCGTTACGCTCTGTCGCAGACAGTCGATGTGTTTGCCCGCGTCGACAATTTCCTCGACGCCGACTACGAGCATGTCTACGGCTACAACACGGCGGGACGCAGGGCCTATGCCGGAATCCGCGTAATGTTCGGCCGCTGATCGCGGCGTCAGGTTACCTGGCGCTTGTCGGAGATCACGAATCCGGCCAGCAGTCCGACGATCGCCATGCTCCAGACGATGACGGCGCCGGTCGGAAGATCCATCCAGAAGGACACGAGGATGCCGATGAAGTACGCCAGCGCACCCAGGATGTACCCGGCCAGCAGCCGGTTGCCGCGATTGATGCCGATCGTGGTGAGCGCCGGAATGATCAGGCTGGCGAAGACGAGATAGATTCCGACGATCTGCACCGACGCCGTCACTACCACCGCAAAAGCGAGATAAAACAGTAGTCCGCCGGAGCGCGGGTGCAGCCAGAACCACAGTACGAGCACGACGGCATACAGTGCCGCGACCGGCCAGAGGGACGGCCAGGTCGTCCAGAGAATCTGCCCGACGAGCAATTCTTTGAGATGTTCGCTGCCGTGCGGATTGCCGGCGAGCAGCAGAATGCCCCCGGTCGCCGCGAGGATGAACAGCGACCCGATGATTGGTTCCTGGATCCGCGGCCAACGCCGCTCCGTCCAGTAGAGCCCGAGCGCGGCCAGCAGGGCTGCGCCAACCGCCGCGAGCTGCACCTCGACGCCCTCGGGATCCCACTCCATGGCATACGCGGCGATGACGCCGAGACCCGCAACCTGGGCGATGGCGAGGTCGATGAAAATGATGCCGCGCTTCAGTACCTCCTGCCCGAGCGGAACGTGCGTGCTCAGAACCACGAGTCCGGCCACAAATGCCGGCCCGATGATGGTCCAGTCGATCGACTCAACCATTGCCGGTCGCCTCCAGCAGGCGCGTGATGATGTCGTCGAACAGTGCGTACAGGTCGGTCGCCTGCTCCGTGCCCCCGACGGTCAACGGCAAGACAATGGCCGGCACATCGATGCGCTCCGACAGCCAGTGCGACGACTTGTCGTCCTGGTAGGGCGAGCGAATGATGACGTCTGCCCCACCCTCGCCGAATTGCCCGGTCAGCCGACTGAGATGCGTCGCGGTCGGGGGCAGCCCGGGAATCGCCTCGAGGTTGGCAACCTCCACGAGGCCGAGCCACTTCTCGAGATACACCCAGGACTTGTGATGCGTGATGACGCGGGTGCCCCCGAGGGGCTGCGCCCGCGCTTCCCACCGTCCGATAGCCTCGCGCCACGAAGTACTAAACTGCTTAAATTTCTCTTCATAAGTCACTGAATTATCGCTATCAATCTTCTTCAGTCTGTTCGACAGCGCCGCGGCCACCGCGAGAATATTGCGCGGGTCGGTCTGGATGTGCGGATTGCCTTGCGGGTGAATGTCACCCTTTGCCCGGTCCACATCGGCCGTTGCATCGAGGCGCACGACGTAACTGCTCGCTTCGAAATAGCCATCGCTGCCCGGCATGACCTCACGGTTGTTCGCCTTCTGCAACAGGGCGGGCAACCAGCCGATCTCGAGTTGGGCGCCGCTGCAAATCACGAGATCGGCGCGCCGCACCTGGGCGATCAGGCTTGGGCGAGCCTGGATGTAATGCGGGTCCTGCAAGGCCGTGGTTGCGCTGTAGGATTCGACGAGGTCGCCGCCGAGCTCTTCTGCGAGCGCCGCCCATTCGGGCTCGCAAGCAAAGATGCGCAGCTCGGCGCCGGCGTGTGCGCGCCATGAGCTCCGATGCTGTGGATGTAATGGAAATACCACTCGTTGCCGGAACCCGAAGCGTCCTCGTTGCGCGCGTACTGCAGCCGCAGGCGGCTGAACTCGCTGTTCGACCAGTCGAGCATGACGCTGTAGCGTCGCGGGTCGTCGTCCTCCATTTCGAGCGCGTCCATGCGTGCTCCCACGCGCCAGCGCGGAATCGGCTGGAACACGGCTTGTGCATACCAGCCTGTCTCGGTGTAGGCATCCCTGTTCTCGAGATACTCGCTCTGGAATACGAAGTTCCGTTGCCGCCAGTTGCCGTCGGGAGCCCATTTCCAGACGAGATGCGCAATGGTCAGCTCCTGCCCGCTATCCTGCTCGAGACGCGACAGGCCGGCCAGCCAGCTGTGGCTCGTGCCGACATCCCCGCCGATATTGCCGGACAACGTATGAGCCCCCAGGCCGGACGGGTCGCCTTCGCCCTGCATAATTTCGCCGCTGAGTTCGATGAAGAGGTCGGTCGGCGCAAGCCAGCGCGCCTGCACGCCATTGTCGACGTAGCGCCCGTCGAGGAACGCGTCATAGGCCAGCGCCTGGTCCACAAAGTCCCAGGTATGCCGGTGCCTGGCGTTGAGATAACCGATCCCGGAAAACATGCGCCCGAAGCGCGCGCTGAGACCGGCCGGAAGCGCGGTCGCCTCGACCCATGCTTCCTCCAGTTCGAGTTCCGACTCCCCGTCCTCGAAGGCGAGCGCTGCGGTCAGGTAGCCCGTGAACTTGTCGTCCACGTTGGCACTCATGATCACCTCGGTCTCGCCCACCAGGAAGCCTTCCTCTTCGTCTTCCGCTGCGTCGACGCCTCGCAGGGCACCCTGGAACACCACACCGATATCGGGGTTGAACGCGCCAGCACCACTGCCGGTTGACGCCGCCGGCGCCTGTTGAGCGGCATAGTTGGCCTGGGCCGCATTCTGTTCGGCCACCGCGAGCCGGCGTTCCAGCTCGGCTATCCGGGCATCGTAGTCTGCGCGCAGCTCGTCGATCGCTGCGCGCAGCACGTCTATTTCGGACGCCTGGGCCAGCGTCGGGGCCGGGATCAAAAAACTGAGCGCGAGAAGGGCACTCGATAAATACACGATACGCATGGCATCGTTCTCCTGTCGTCAAACTGAAAAATACTGGTTGCTGTTGGCTTTTCAGTTAGAAACAGGGGGACCTCGCTGCCGCGTAGAACGGACCGATCGCTCGACGATCCGGCCGATCGCGATAATAGCCGGATGCGATTCGATACGATGAGGCAGTTCAACATCCTGTGTGTCCGGCAGCGCCTCGGACGCGTTGCCGTAGGAGTTGCAAAGATCACAATGGGCGGAATCTGCCGATGCGTGTGTTGCCGTGTGCACGGCGAGGCTGGCATGCCCGACCAGGAGGCCGAGCAGCAGGGCAAGACAGAGATGTCGACTCGCTTGGCTCACGATTTATAGGACCGGTGCATCAGGCGTACGCTCACACCGGCCTAGTATAGCCCGACCCATGTCGGAATGTACGTCCAGGCGTCATTGAGCCCCTTGTCGAGCTGTCGGTAGTCGGGCTCGAAGCGGCCGACCAGCCGCCAGAACCGCGCCGAATGGTCCATGTGGCGCGCGTGGCACAGTTCATGAACCAGGACGTAGCGCAGCTGCCGGGGCTCGAGAAACAGCAGGCAGAAATTGAGGCTGACGGTCCCTGTGCCGGAATGACTGCCCCAGCAGGTTCTCTGCCCCCGTACCTGCATCCGCTGAAACGCGTTCCCGGTCTCCGCCGACAGCACACGCAGCCGTGGCAGGAACTCCTTCTTCGCGAGCGCTGTCAGCCAGCGCCTGAGCGCCGCGACGCAGCTTTTCTCGTCGTCCGTTGCGCCCGACAGGACGATCGTGCTGCCGATCGTCCGATAGCGCACATTTTGCGCCTCGGTCGCGCGCTCGTAGCGCACGCAATAGGCACGGTCGATGGCTGGCAGATTGATGCGGCTCGGCAGCGCGAACGGCTCCGACGGGTGCTCGGCCGCAAACGCAGCCCGCGTGTTGTTGATCCAGTCCCGATGGGACTCCACGAACGCCTGCACGGCCCTTGCGCTGGTCCGGCGCGGCACAACGACTTCGACGCGCCCGCGCGGGTAGACCTTTATCGACAGTCGCCTCGCTCGCCCGCTGCGGCGCACGGAAAAGCCCGACTCCGGGTCGGGCTCGTCTGTTTCAGGGAATAGTGCGAGTTGGGTGACAGCCGTCTGCATGCACCCATTCTACGAAATATCAGGGCGCATCGCCGCTGAAGCGTTTCGCATCGTCGATGCCCATGATGCCGCTGACGCCCCCGACCTCGGCATCTTCGCTGATAAACAGGTCGATCTCGTGCTCGACGACAATCGTGCCCTCCACGCGCGACCCGGGGCCGATGACAACGCGTGGATCGCGGTTCCTGCTCGTGCGGTTGTTCCAGCTGCTCGGTTTCTCGATGACCAGGTCGCCCCGCAGGATCGACTGCTGCAACTCGACGTCGCCCATGACGGTTCTCACATCGCCACCGATTTCCGCTCCGGTCAGAGAGATCCGGCCATTGACGTTTTCGATGCTGCCTGTAACGGACGTGTCCTGCTCGACCGAGATGTCGCCGTTGACGGCCGTGATATCTCCGTCGATCGAGGCCATGGCCGCGACCGCGATGGACCCGTTGACCGTCGCGAGGTCTGTAGCACTCACACCCTCTGCCATTCGCAGTCGCCCGTTGACCGTCTTGGCGCTCTCGATCTCGGCCCCGGCATCGACCCGTATCGAGCCATTGACGGTGCGCAATCCACCCGTCAGGACGGCATTGTCACCGACACTGATGCTGCCGTTGACGGACGTCGCTCCTTCGGCTTCTTCCCCGGCATCGATCTTGATGCTCTTGTTGATCGATGCGCCGAGTGCCGGAACCGCCATCAGCAATACCAGCAGTCCCACCGTGAACGCAGTTTTCGAGATGTGCGTGGCCATTTTCGAGAGTTCCCTCAATCTGTCTCTTCGCAGATGACCAGTGACCCCGCGACCGTGCTCGAGGCCCGCAACCTCGTAAAAAAATACCCGGGCGTCCTGGCCGTCAACGGCGTCAGCTTCAGCGTGCCCGAAGGCACATGCTTCGGCCTGCTCGGTCCCAATGGCGCCGGCAAGACGACGACCGTGGAGATTATCGAAGGGGTCACCCGGGCAACGTCGGGTGAAGTCTACTACTGCGGTGAGATTGCCGGGGAACGATTTCGCCAGGAAAGCGGCATCCAGTTCCAGAACACGGCGCTGCAGGATCACATCACGGTCCTGGAGACGCTCGAGATGTTCCGGGCCCTGTACGAGCGACGTGCCGATCTCGACCACGTCATTGCGCAGTGCTCGCTCGGCGAGTTACTCGATCGGGACAACCGAAAACTCTCGGGCGGACAGCGACAGCGCCTGCTGCTCGCGGTGGCGCTCGTCAACCGACCGCGGCTCGTGTTCCTGGACGAACCCACGACGGGCCTCGATCCCCAGGCACGCCGGAACTTCTGGACCCTGGTGGAGCGCATCCGCGCGGACGGGGCAACGATCGTATTGACGACGCATTACATGGACGAAGCGCAAATCCTCTGCGACGACATCGCGATCATGGACGAAGGCAAGATCATCAGCCGGGGGTCGCCCGAGCAGCTGTTGCTCGATCGCTTCGGTGACACGCTGATCAATCTGCCGAATGGCGAAGTCCGGCGACCCAATCTCGAGGATCTGTTTCTCGACCTGACCGGACATTTGCTGCGCGCCTGACGATGCTGCAACGTATCTACGCGATATTCCGTGCCCGCAACCGCGAATTCGTTCGTGACCGCGCATCGTTATCGTGGAACCTGATCCTCCCGGTCGCGCTGGTGTTCGGGCTTTCGTTCGCGTTCGACGGTCAGCGCGACGAATTCACGGTGGGCGTCCTGCAGCAGTCCGGGGAAGTCGATGTCACGGCGCACCCGTTCTTCACCACCCCGTACGTTGACTTCGTGGCCTACGACGATCTCGACGCCGCCATGATCAAGGTCGAGCGTCACCAGCTCGACCTGCTGGTGGACCCGGGCCCGCCCGTGCGCTACTGGGTCAACCCGGAGTCCGCCAAAGGCTATTTCGCCGAACTCGCCCTGATGCAGTCCGTCGCGCCCCGTGACGATACGGTCATCAAGGAACAGATCACGGGCGAGCCGATTCGCTACTCGGACTGGGTCTTGCCGGGCATTCTCGGCATGAACATGATGTTCAGTTGCCTGTTCGGCGTCGGCTACGTCATCGTACGCTACCGCAAGAACGGCTTCCTGAAGCGCCTGCGGGCGACCCCGTTGTCGGCGTTCGAGTTCATTTCGGCCCAGGTGGCGTCGCGCATGGTCCTGATCATGCTGATCACGTCCTTCGTCTTTGCGGGCACACACCTGCTTCTGGATACGCGCATGGAGGGCAGCTACGCCACCCTGTTCGTCGTTGGCGCCGTCGGCGCGATTTCCATGATTTCGCTCGGCCTGATCGTCTCGGCGCGCGTCACGAGCGAGGAACTTGCCGGCGGGCTGTTGAACCTGATTAACTGGCCGATGATGATGTTGTCGGGTGTCTGGTTCTCGCTCGAGGGTGCGGGTGACACGTTGCAGGCAATCAGCAAGGTCTTTCCTCTCACCCACGTGCTCGATGCGGCCCGCGCCGTATCTCTCGATGGCGCGACATTTGTCGACATTGCACCGAGTCTTGCCGCGCTGGGCGTGCAGAGTGCCGTGTTTCTCGTCATCGGCTCTGCCATCTTCCGCTGGGAGCAGTACTGACATGCCCATTTCACTGATCGATATCGGCGCAAACCTCGCTCATGACAGTTTCGACGACGACCGGGACGAGATGATGCAGCGCGCAGCGCAGGCCGGCGTTGCGACGATGATCGTGACCGGCAGCAGCGACGAGAGCAATGTTCGTGCCGCCGAACTCGCCGATGCGAGCCCGGGAACGCTGTATGCGACAGCCGGTGTCCACCCGCACCACGCATCCGACTACACGGATGCCAGCGACGAACTCATCCGTTCGCTGGTGACCCGCCCCTCCGTGGTCGCCGTGGGCGAATGCGGACTGGACTACTTCCGCAACTTCTCGCCGCGCGAGGCACAACTCGATGCTTTCCGGCGGCAACTGGCCATCGCGACAGACACCGGATTGCCGGTCTTTCTGCACCAGCGGGATGCGCATGACGATTTCGTGGAAGTCCTCGAGCCTGCACTCCCCGGAATAACACGGGCCGTTGCCCACTGCTTCACCGGGGAGGGAGAGTCATTGCGTGAGTACCTCGCCATGGGTCTGTATATCGGCGTTACGGGATGGATCTGCGACGAACGCCGCGGCCGGCACCTGCACGACATCGTCGACATCATTCCGGACGATCGGCTGCTGATTGAAACCGATGCGCCCTACCTGATGCCGCGCACGATTCGTCCGCAACCCAAAACTCGCCGTAACGAGCCCATGTATCTCGCCGAAGTGTTGAGAGTTGTCGCCGAAGCGCGCGGCCAGGCCGAGGAGCACGTTGCCCGAATCACGACCGACAACGCGCGCCGCTTTTTTAACCTGCCGCCTTCCTGACCAGTTCCCAGTGAGGCTGGAATGCCTCGACCTTCGACATGGCAGCGTCCATGTCGGGCTCGCCGAACTCGGCCACCAGCTCTTCGAGTGTGCAAACGAGACTCGGGACGCCCTTCGTAAATTCTGCGCCTTCGAGAAACACTATCCGGCCCTCGACCGGTACCTGCCTGAAGATCTGGCGTACGGCCGCGATGCGGTCGTACAGACCGGGCTGCGGATTCGAACATCCTTTACTTCGAGAATGAGCACACCCTGCGACGTCAGGAGCAACTCGTCGATATGGATCTCGCCCTCGTCGGCACTCGGGATGACCAGGTCGTGGAGCTGGTTAAACGAGATGTCCGAGATCGCCTTCTGCAGCGGCGACTTGCGCCCCGCGAACCAGCGCCAGGCAAGCAGGCCGAGCAGCAGGACGGCCACGAGGACCGCGGGCAGGAACCAGGCAGCATCAGTGATGTCGTTCATGCGATCGCCCTCGCCAGTGCCGCAAGGTTGGGCTCGATCGTCGTCGCGTGCGCCGGTCGCGCCAGGAGTTCGGCAAGTTCGGGCGGCACCGGCACGGTCGCGCCGATCAGGGGCTCGACGATCGTCTCGAACTTGGCCGGGTGCGCGGTCGCGACGAGAATCCAGTCGTGCGCGTCCGCGAGGCCCGCGTCGAGCTGCCGCCAGGTCCAGGTTGCGGTCGCCGTGTGCGGGCAGGTCGCAAAGCCGAACTGCGCATAGTCCTCGCGGATGGACCCGCGAATCTGGTCATCGCTGACGGACACGACACCCAGTCGTTCGCGCAGTACATCGGCCTCCCCCACGAGGTCTCGCAGGCGTTCCATGTTACTCGGGTCGCCAACGTCCATCGCCGACGCGAGCGTCTGCAGGCTTGCGCGTGGCAGCCACTCGAGGGTCTCGAAGTAGTCCGAAATCGTGCGGTTGGCATTGGTGGCGAGGATGATCGGACCGATCGGCAGGCCCATCTCGGGTGCCATGATGCACGCAAATGCGTTCCCCAGGTTGCCGGTCGGGATGATGAATCCCGGCCTGTTGCCGGTGCGGCGAAAGTGGCGGATGCTGGCATCCGCGTAGTAGGTGCTCTGCGGCAGCAACCGGCCGATATTGATGCTGTTGGCCGAGCTGAAACGGTGCCTTGTCGCGAGTTCGGAATCCGCCATGGCCCCCTTGACCAGCGCCTGGCAATCATCAAATGCCCCCTGCACCTTGAGCGAGATCACGTTGTCGGACCAACAACAAAGCTGGTGTGCCTGGCGATCCGAGACGCGCCCGTCCGGAAAGAGGACGACGACACGCATACCGGGCCGCCCGTCGAATGCGGCAGCGACCGCCCCGCCCGTGTCGCCCGATGTGGCTACGAGTATCGTCAGCGGATCGTCTTGGTCCCCTTCGAGGCGCGACAGGCATGCGGCGAGAAAGCCCGCACCAACATCCTTGAACGCAGCCGTCGGGCCGTGATAGAGCTCGAGCAGGGAGACCTCCTGTCCGTCGGTCGGCAGACGCGTTGCCGGAATCGGAAAGCCGAACGTCTCCGTGAGAATAGCCTCGAGTTCAGGCTCGAGCGACGAGCCTGCAAAAAACGGGGCGAGCAGTACGCCCGCAATCCCGGGGATCGATTCCGCGCCGTCGAAATCGTCGACCTCGAACTCGGGCAGCGATTCGGGCAGAAACAGGCCACCGTCTTCCGCGATACCCTGGCGGAGCGCATCGTCGAGCGTCACGGGACCGGCGCCGCGAGTACTGCGGTAATTCACCGCTCTTCGACTCGTGCGCCCGGAGCGGACAATGAGCTGACCCAGGACTGGCACCCGATGCCCTGCGCCCGGCAGGCCTGTTCCATGGCACTCGCAACGTTGCGTGCCCGGTTCTCCAGGCACAGGGCGAAGATGCTCGGGCCGCTGCCGGACAGGCTGCAACCCAGCACGCCCGCTTTTTCCGCCGCCCGCTTTACCGCATCGAAACACGGGACCGCACCCTTGCGTTGCGGCTCGACGACAACGTCCTGCAGTGTCCGTGCCAGCAGATCGACATTGTTTTGTGCACACCCGAGCACAAAGCCGGCCAGGAGTCCCTGTTGCGCCAGCCAGTCCTGCATCGGGTAGCTCTTTGCCAGTCCCCGGCGCGCATGCGCCGTGTTGATCTGCAAATCCGGATGCAGGAGCACGGCGCTTACGCCGGACGGCACCGGCATCCGGATGACGTCCGGCAACAGCACCTGTGGACACAATACCAGCCCGCCGAGCAGACTTGGCGCGACGTTGTCGGCATGCAGTCCGCCACTGGCGAATTGTTCGCCGGCCAGCGCATGCGGCAACAGCCGCGATCGATGCCGTGTTGGATTGCGGCTCGACCGACAGGTACGGGTGCAACCTGCCGTCGAGGCCCCGGACCTCGGCAATGCTGACTCCGTCACCATCGATCCTGCGCGCCGCAACGCGATCGCCCACATCCTCGATGGCAAGGCCGAGCATATCGAAGCCGACCGCCACATTGCCGATCGAGGCCGGAGCGAACGCCGTCACCCAGTCAGACATAGCCAAGGCCCCGACTCAGGTAATTGGCGAGGCGCAGCAGATCGGAGAAGACTCCGCCGGCGGTAACCTCGGGGCCTGCGCCAGGCCCCTGGATGACCAGCGGGTTCTCGGAATATCGAGCCGACACGAATTGCACAATGTTGTCGGTCAGGTTGATGTTCGAGAAAGCGTGATCGTCGTCAACGGCCTCGAGCCCCACCGAAGCATCTCCTGCTGCATCGAGAGTCGCAACATAGCGCAATGACCTGTTTTTCGCGACCGCGTCCCGGTAGAGCGCATCGATCTTTGCGTCATACTCCGGCAGCCGGTCGAGAAACTCGTCGACGGAGCAATCATTGAGCGCCTCCGGAACGAGGCTCTGCACGGGAAATTTGCCAATTTCTAGCGGCAGTCCGAGTTCGCGGGCCAGGATCGTGAGCTTGCGGGCGACGTCCATGCCCGAAAGATCGTCGCGCGGGTCGGGCTCAGTGTAACCGCTGTCGCGCGCCGCGCGCACGATGTCCGAGAATGGCCGCGTACCGTCGTAGACATTGAAAAGGTAAGCGAGCGTGCCCGAGAAAATGCCGCGCACTTCGCGAACTTCGTCGCCGGTGTAGATCAGGTCACAGAGCGTGCTGCTGACGGGCAGAGCCGCTCCGACCGTGGTTTCGTAGAAGAAATGCGAACTGCCCCTGTCGGCTGCGGCCTGCAGTCCCTTGTAGTATTCGTAGTCACCGCTGAACGCTTTCTTGTTCGGTGTGATGACGTGGATACCGCGCGACAGCCAGTCCGCGTAACGCGCCGCAACAGCCTCGCTGGCAGTGCAGTCGATGATGACCGCGTGCGGCAGGTGGTCGGGATTGACGTGTGCCTCGAATGCATCAAGATCGGTGGCGACAGCCGCCCCGTCGAAGGACTTCTCCCATTCGGCGAGATCGATGCGGCGCGCGCCGAGCAGCATCTTCTGCGACCTCGCGATGGCGCGTACGCGCAAATCGAGATTAAACTGGTCCGCGAGACGCTCGCGCTGTTTTTCGAGTTGCCTCAGCAGTGCCTTGCCGACGATGCCCGGTCCGATCAAGCCGATCGAGATTGTTTTGTGCGACAGGTAAAACCCGGAATGCGCGGCGCGCAGTGCCCGCGTCGCGTCCGCCGAATCCACGACGGCGGAGATATTGCGCTCCGAGGAACCCTGGGCAATGGCCCGAATGTTGATTCCCGCGCGGCCCAACGTGCCGAAAAAGCGCGCAGCGACGCCGGGCGTACCGGCCATGCCGTCGCCGACGACTGCAACGATGCTCTGGTCGTCTTTTGTCTCGACGCGCTGGATCTGACCGCTTTCGAGCTCCTCGGCGAACGCCTCCCTGATGACGTTGCCGGCGCGTTCCGCAACCTCCCGCGGCACGGCAATACAGATCGAATGCTCGGAGCTCGCCTGCGAGATGAGCGTAACCGACACGCCGGCATTTTTCAGCGCACCGAACAGGCGATCCGCCGTACCCGGCACGCCGATCATGCCCGAGCCTTCGAGGTTCACGAGCGCCATACTGCCAATGGCCGTGATGCCCTTGATGTTGTCGATGTGCGCCGCGTCTGCCGCGATGCGGCTTCCCGGGTACGCGGGGTTGTGGCTGTTGCGAATCCAGACCGGGATGTCCTTGTCGATCACCGGACCGAGGGTCTGCGGATGAATGACCTTGGCACCGAAATACGCCAGTTCCATGGCTTCGTTATAGGTCATCTGCCCGATGACCTGGGCCTCGGGAACGCGGTTCGGGTCGGCACTCATGATGCCGTCCACATCGGTCCATATACACAACTCCGCGGCATCGGCGAGCGATGCGAAGATCGCCGCCGAAAAATCACTGCCGTTGCGCCCCAGTGTCGTTTGCAAACCCTCTTCATCCGTCGCGATGAAGCCGGTTATGACCAGGTGCCGGCACGTTCCGGTGCCTGCTGTCCGAGATACGCGGCCAGCAGGCGGGCCGACCAGATCTCGCCGTATCCGGCCACGACGTCGCGACTGCGCTGTGGCGCGCTCTTGACGAGGGCGATGGCTTTCAGAACGTCGCGAACGTCTTCTGAGTCTTTACTCCAGGCGTCCAGTACGGGAACGAGGCGGTCACCGTCGAGCAATTCCCTCGCCGTCCCTGCGTAGCGCTCACCGATCGCGTCCAGTTTCGCGGCATAGTCAACATCGTCGCGTTCCGCCAGCACCGCGAGATTGAGCAGCGCGTCGGTCATGCCACCCATTGCCGATACGACGATACCGAGGCGATCGCCGGTCATGTCCAGGACGATCCCGGCGACGCGCCGAAAACAGCCGGCATCGGCGAGGCTGCTGCCACCGAACTTGTGAATTTTCCAGCGATCCTGCACCACTTGCCCTACCCTGTACTGCGCGAAAACCGTGCATGATAACGGCACTTTTCGGCGAGGTCTTTGGTTTTAACTGAAACCGGTTCGTGGATCGCAGGCAGAATGGTCAAACGTCTGTACGCGGACTGTCTCGATCTCCGGATCGCACGATGAAACCATGGACCGACGTTGGCCGTTCTGCCCCCTCGGGCAGCTTCCAGGCCAGTTTTTGGAGAGGAAGATCGGGATCTTCCAGGATCGCTTTTGCCACATCGGAAAAGTCACTGGCCAGACCGTAGCGCTGCAGCGTATGTACCGATTCCGCAGGAACTTTCGGCATTGCCGAGAACATTTCCGCCAACCCGTTGTCGCTCTTGACCAGGTCGTAGAAAGTGTAGTGGTAGATCATATAGGGGGAGAGCCTGAACCACTTCCTGAACGGCCAGGTCAGCCAGAGCCTCGGCAAATCGAGATTGCGATTGATGATTCGGCTCAACTGGTTCTGCAGGGCTTTCGTCCGACCATCGGAGCGACGAAAGTCATTGCTTTCCCAGTAATCGCACAGTGATTCGAGCAGTCTCGACAGGAGTATGTTGGACGGCTCGGCGGCAATAAACCAGTTCGAGATCACCCGGTCCCGCCCGGGGCGTGAAAACAGGAAGATGCCGGCCTCCATGCGGGCATGAATCCATTCGTCCAGAGGCTGTGTCAGGTAGACCGTCGGATCGATCCAGACCCCGCCCGTATCGATCAGCAGGCGTGTCCGAATCAGGTCCGATCTGTGCGGAAGACTCAATCGTGACCACTTCTCCGACGACAACGGAATACGCCGCACGGCTTCTTCTGCGCTGTCCTCGTCGAGAATCCTGACGCGCCACTCCGGGTTGAGGGCTTCCATCAGTTACATGCAGGTTCGGACCAGCGGCGGCGCTGCTTCGCGCCCCTGGTGCCAGTAGCTGTAGATGATCTTCGGCAGCATTTGCGCGCTCGCAAAAATGGTGGGGCGTGTAGGGATCGAACCTACGACCAGTCGGTTAAAAGCCGAATGCTCTACCTCTGAGCTAACGCCCCGTCACGTTGCTGACTGCCGGGAAGCCGTCGGGATGGGGGCGGCATCATACCGAAAAAATCCCCGATGACAAGCGGCTAAACGCCCTCTTCCTCCATGCGCTCCAGTCGCTGTCCGGCCAGCCGGGCCGCGGTGGTCTCGGGAAATTCGGATTGCACACGCCTCAGCGACGCCTTTGCCGCGTCCCATCGTTCGAGTTCGTAGCTGCAGTACCCCATCTTCAGCAACGCATCGGGCACCTTTCTGGAACGCGGATACTGCGAGATCACGGCCTCGAATTCGCTGAGCGCGCGTTCGAACTGCTGCGTCACGTAGTGCGATTCCGCCAGCCAGTACTGGGCATTGTCTGCCAGCTCGCTGTCCGGAAAACTGACGAGAAACTGCTCGAATGCAAGCCCGGCCGGCTCGTAGCGTTCCGCCTTGAGCAACTCGAAGGCTGCCTGGTAATTATCCCGATCCGACCCACCTGGCAGCGGCAGCTGGCCGGGAGACAGGGTTCCCCCCTCCAGCACGCTCGGCGAATTGCGCGCCTGCAGAGCCAACTCGAGTTCCTGCAGGCGGGTGTCGAGGTCCATGTACAGCTGTCGCTGCCGCTCCGCCGTCGTCGTCGAGTCGTGCGCGAGTTCCTCTATTTCACCGCGCAGCTCATCGCCGCGTCGTTCGAGTGCCGTAACCTTGACGAGCACGGGGTCTTCGCCCTGCGGCTCCAGCAACTGGCAGCCACCGACCAGGCTCCCCGCAAGCAGTATCAAGAGTATTCGTTGTGCGATCATGATCTAGTTCGTGTACGTGAATTGAACCCGGCGGTTCTGGGCGTAGTCGCTCTCCGAACTGCCGAACGCAACCGGCCGTTCCTCGCCGAAACTGACGGTCGAAATCTGGTCGGCCGACACCCCCTGGATCATCAGCATGCGACGGACGGCCTGCGCCCGGCGCTCGCCGAGGCCGATATTGTATTCGCGCGATCCGCGTTCGTCGGCGTGTCCCTCGAGCCGCACCCGCAGACCCGGATTGTTGCCGAGCTGCATTGCGTGACGGTTGACGATGTCCTGGTCCTGAGGCCGGACTTCCGAGGAATCGAACTCGAAAT
>JARRMH010000372.1:0-5297 GCA_037386205.1 Woeseiaceae bacterium
GTCGTCGCGGATGCGGCGATACCGAACACGCGCTCGACCTGTGACTCGAATTCCCGTACCTCGTCCGTCTTCAGCGGCGAGGACATGCGGCGCGGGTTGTACTTCAACGGGCCGTCATTGCGGATCACGCTTAACCGCGGAACTTCCCGGGCCAGCCGGGCCCGGCGCGCCAGTTCCTCGTCGATAAACTGCAAGAGGTAATCGATAATGCGGTACTCACATTCCCGGATGTCGACGATGTTCGGGATCTCGGCCTGTCTTGCGGCCAGCCACTCGCGCAGCAGGTGATCGAAATGGGGGTCTGCATCGTCCGACATAGCCTGGTCTCCGCCCTCCGTCGCTTGTGAAAGACAATAGGAATTCGTCCCACGAATTGCCTGCTGCGGGGTGCCAAGAAGTACTTGGGGGATGACCAAAACTACCAAGAACAATTTACAGGTCAAAAAGTCTCCGCCGCGGTGAGCTTAAGCTCTTGAATTGATTTTGGAACCGGCTCGGCGGGCCGGGCAGGGCGCCTCGTTGCCTGCGCAAAACGGACAACAGTCCGCCCGCCACGCTTCGTTTATGATGCGTGCATCAGGCATTCATGGAGAGACCTCGATGCAAGTCACACTGGAGAAACCCTGGAAACCGCTGGCCGAGCTTCTCGAGAGCGGCGCCACCCAGGAGGAACTCGAGGCCCTGCTCGACTCCCTCGACGCAGAAGAGCAGCTGCATACCATCTACCTCCTCAGCGAGGACAACCAGCGTGCCCTGCTGGCACTGCTGCCGCCGGAGCGCTCGGCGGCGTTGCTGGAGATCGTGCCGGACGCGCACGCGGCTGACCTGATCGAGGACATGCCGACGCAGGATGCAGCGCCGATCGTCGAGGAGCTGGCCAGTAACCACCGCGTCGACGTCCTGGCCGAACTCGACCACGACGATGCTGAAGCCATCATCGCCGAGCTGGACGAGGAGGACGCCGAGGAGATCCGCGAACTGAGCACCTACCGGCCGGACCAGGCCGGTGGCCTGATGATGACCGAGTACGCGACCTACCCGATGTCGATGAGCGTCCGCGAAGTCATCGAGGACCTCACGCGGGATGACATCGATTACCACCTGCTGACCGTGCACTACGTATACGTTGTCGTCCGCAAGCGCCGGCTGAAAGGCGTCATCCGGATTCGGGATCTCGTGTTTGCCGATCCCGAGAAGAAGGTGGGGGACGTGGTGAAGGAAGCGCTTACCGTGAGCCCCGAGACCGAGCTCGACGACCTCGAAAACTTCTTTGACGAACACGACATCGCGGCCGTGCCGGTCGTCAACGCGCGCGGCACGATGCTCGGCATCGTCCGGCGCCGCGCCGTTCTCGAAGCCCTCGCCGAGCGTTCGGCGGCGGACAGCCTGAAGTCGGCCGGTATCATTGGCGGTGACGAGCTGCGCAGCATGCCCGTGCCGGTGCGTTCGATCAGGCGCCTGTCCTGGCTGAGTATCAACATCGTCCTGAACATCATCGCCGCGAGCGTCATCGCAATCTACGAGGATACCCTCACCGCAGTGATCGCACTCGCAGTGTTCCTGCCGATCGTCTCCGACATGAGCGGCTGCTCGGGCAACCAGGCGGTGGCGGTCAGCATGCGCGAACTCACGCTCGGCGCCGCCACCCCGCGCGACGTCATGCGCGTGTGGCGCAAAGAAGCGATCGTCGGACTGATCAACGGCATCGCCCTCGGCATCCTGCTCGGGCTGGCCGCGTGGGCCTGGAAAGGCAACCCGGTGCTCGGGCTGGTCGTCGGCGGCGCGCTCGCCATCAACACGGTCATCGCCGTGTCGATCGGCGGCACCGTGCCACTGCTCCTGAAGCGCTTCAAGTTCGATCCCGCAGTTGCTTCCGGGCCGCTCCTGACGACCGTGACCGACATGTGCGGGTTCTTCCTCGTGCTGAGCCTCGCGAGCCTCGTCTTGCCGCGACTTTCCTAGCGCAGCCCCATCCGTTTCAGCAGGTCGTCATAACGGGGATCGTCGTGAAACGGCTCCAGTAAGTGATTGCCCTGGATGAAGACCAGCCCGGGATCACGAATCTCGAAGCCACGGTTGAGCGCCGCGAAGGTATTGTCAGCATCGCCCATCGCGGCGTACACGGTAGCAACCTGCCAGGATACGTCATCGCCGAAGGTGCTCTTGAGCTCGTCGAGTTTCTGCGCGGCAATCTCGGTGTTGCCCAGGCGATGATGAACGATGGCCTCGAGCTCCAGGCGCAGGAACGGGAACACCTCCTTTTGAACTGCGGCGAGGGCCTCTTCGTATCTGCCCGCACGGGAGTAGTACACCCCGAGCATGTAATTGACGCCGCCGCGGTCGGGCGTCGCACGCGCGAGCAGCTCGGCTTCGGCGAGCGCTTCTTCCTGCCGACCCACCGACGCAAGTGCATGCGGCGAGGTCGGCGAGAATTTCCGAATCGCCGGGCCGCAGAGCTTGTGCACGACGCAATGAAGCTTCCGCACCGTCCCAGTCCCAGTCGTGACTGATCTGTACCCGGGATAGCGCGACGTAGCCTTCCGGCAAGTTCGGATCGAGATTAATGGCTTTTAGCGCCGCCTCGCGGGCCCGCTCATAGCCGGTTGCGAATTCGGAGCCGAAACCCGTCTGCGAACTGTAAACGCCCGACAACGCGGCCCAGGCAAGCGCCATATTCGGGTCCAGCTCCAGCGCCAGCCGGAATTGTTCTTCCGCCTTGTTCCAGCTTTCGAAGTTTTTTTCCTTTTCATAGGAAAGGCCGAGCAGGTACGCGTTGTAGGCTTCGAAGTTGCCGGAGTAGCCGGCGGATATCGTTGTCTCGCCGAGCAGGTTCTCGCGGAGGGCGCCCGCCACGGCCGTAGCGATTTCGTCCTGCACGCTGAAGATATCGGTCAGGTCCCGGTCGAAGGTCTCCGACCACAGGTGGTAGCCGCCCTCGGTCTCGATGAGCTGCGTCGTGATGCGGACGCGCTCGCCCATCTTCTGCACGCTGCCTTCGAGGATATTGCTCACGTTGAGCTGCCGGCCGATTTCCCGCAGGTCCTGGTTCTGGCCCTTGAACGCGAACGACGACGTACGGCCCGCGACCTTCAGTTCGCGCACTTGGGCGAGGGCATGCAGCAGGTTTTCGGTCAGTCCGTCGGTGAAGTATTCCTGGTCCCTGGCAGGACTCATGTCGACAAACGGCAACACCGCAACGGAGTTGTCGTTGACCGCTGTTTCCTGCACGGCTGGCGGCGGGGCGTCGGACCGCAGCGCAAACTTGTCGAACAGCAGTACGCCAACCGCTACGACCAGCATGACCATGATGGTCGTATTGAGTTTCCGGCCCGTCTGTTGCGTGATCGACTGGCTGCGGTCGACGTCCTTCTCTTTCTTGAGACCTTCCGGCGTCAGCTCGAACGCCCACGCGAAGAAGAGCACCGCCGGCAAGCCGAGCGCCAGCAACAGCAGGATGGTCTTGATCACCCAGGACGGGGCATCGAAACTGTCGAGTGCCAGTTCGGCAACCTGGGCAACCAGCCAGGCGATGACCACGTAGGCCACGCCGACGCGAAAGACGTTGCGACGTTTCAGTTCATTTAACAGCTCGTTCAACAACGCTTCTCTGGCAAGACCGCGAAATATCGGCCGATGCGAAAGTATCGCAGATTTGGCCCGCAGGCGCGTTGCGTCGCAAGGGAGACGAACGATGGCAATCGGCGAAACCTGCGGTAACAACGACGATAAGGCGTTCGAGGTCCGAGTGCGCCGGGACCGGTTATAATCAATAAATTGTTGCAAGTGAAACTCTATACCCTCTGGACTTCACGCCAGTTGGTGGCACAGACTGCGGGAATGGCCAACGAACTTTCCGTTTTGGACGGTAAGCGGACCATCGTTATCACGATCGAGGGCGACGTCGACGCGAAGGAACTCGCCGAGGTCCGGCAGCGCAGTTACGAGCTGATCGAGGAGACGAGTTACACCGACTTCATCGTCGACATTCGCGACATGACGTCGATCGAGAGTGGCAAGACTTTCGCTATCGTCGAAGTCGGCGAAAGCTATTCCGATTTCAGGATCACGGTCTGGTCCAATACTGCCGTTCTGCTACCGACCGATGATGATGCGCGCGAGCAGTTCGAGCTCATGCACACGATCGAGATGAATCGAGGGCGCGGCGTGATCAATTACGTGAAGAGCTTCGATGAAGCGTTCAGCTGGTTCGAGGACATGGGCCGCCGGGCCTGAGAGCCTGCGTCCCGGAGCCACGCTCGACCCGGCTGCCGAAGCCGACGGCGATTGTAATGGCCCGCCGTTTCTCTTAACGTGAAGATCGCACCGGTCGCTTCTGTTTTCCCACGGCGACTCAGCAACTGATCGCCGCCATGCCCGAAGAGACCCAGAACGAAGCCGGTTTTTTCAAGCGCGCGCTGGGCACCTTCGCCTACAGTCGCCGTGCGCTCGGCCTCGTCTGGACGACGAGCCGGCGGCTGACCCTGATTCTCGCCGTACTGACGATCGTTGCCGGCGTGTTGCCGGCCGCGATCGCCTGGATCGGCCAGCTCATCGTCGACGCAGTTGTCGCGGCCATGGAGGCCGATGATCCCGACGTGCGCGGTGTCATGATGCTGATCGCACTCGAGGCGGTCGTTGTCATCGCCGTCGCGGCAAGCCAGCGCGGCATCTCGGCGAGCCAGTCGTTGTTGCGTGCGCTGCTCGGGCAACGCGTCAACGTCATGATCCTCGAGAAGGCGCTGACGCTGCAGCTGACGCACTTCGAGGATTCGGAGTTCTACGACAAGCTGACACAGGCACGCCGCGAGGCATCGAGCCGACCGCTCAGTCTCGTCACTCGAACGTTCGGGCTGGCCCAGAACACCATTTCGCTCATTAGTTACGCGACGCTCCTCTTTGCGTTCTCTCCGTGGGCCGTAGTGATACTCGTGCTCGCGGGCCTGCCGTCGTTCTTCGCCGAGGCCAAGTTCTCGGGCGATCGCTTTCGCCTGTTCCGCTGGCGCTCGCCCGATACGCGCATGCAGATGTACCTCGAGACGGTTCTGGCGCGCGAGGACGGGGTCAAAGAGGTCAAGCTGTTCGAGCTCGGGCCGCGCCTGCTGCAGCGCTATCGCGACATCTTCAAAAAGCTCTACGCCGAAGACCGCAAACTCACGTTGCGCCGCGACGGCTGGGGCTTCGTCCTCGGCCTGATCTCGACCGCGGCGCTGTATGGAGCGTACGGCTGGATTGCCCTCGCGACGATCGCCAGGGAGATCACGCTCGGAGCGATGACGATGTACCTCATGCTGTTCCGG
>JARRMH010000373.1:0-3068 GCA_037386205.1 Woeseiaceae bacterium
ACCACGTGACGCTGGGCGAGGAGACCGAGATCGACCTCGCCGACTGGGACGTGGTCTGGCTGCGCCAGGATCCGCCCTTCGATATGGGCTACATCACCACGACGCATATCCTCGAGCGCATCCACCCCGCGACGCTCGTGGTGAACGACCCGTTCTGGGTGCGCAACTTTCCAGAAAAGCTGCTGATCCTCGATTTCGGCAGCCAGTACACGCAACTGATCGCCCGACGCGTCCGCGAGGTCGGGGTCTACTCCGAGATTCACGCCTGGGATATGCCGGACGAGGAACTCCGGGCATTCCAGCCCGACGGCATCATCCTCTCGGGCGGTCCGGAGTCCGTCAATCTCGACGATCCGCCGCGGGCCGCGCAGGCCGTGTTCGAACTCGGCGTTCCGGTGCTGGGCATCTGCTATGGCATGCAGACCATGGCGGCGCAGCTCGGCGGCAAGGTGGAGGCATCGACGCATCGGGAATTCGGCTACGCGGAAATCGAACCGGGCGACAGCCGCCTGCTCCACGGACTGAGCGACGCAGCCAGCCACTCCATGCTCCAGGTCTGGATGAGCCACGGTGATCGTGTCGAGGAATTGCCGCCAGGCTTCGAGGCGACGGCCTCGAGCGCCAACTCGCCGCTTGCGGCAATGGAAGATCCGGACAGGAACTTTTATGGCGTGCAGTTCCACCCGGAAGTCACCCATACGCCCCAGGGTCTCGCGATCCTGCGCCGCTTCGTCCATGAGATCTGCAACTGTCCGGGCGACTGGACGCCCGGCAATATCGTTGCCGATGCGATCGAGCAGGTCCGCCGGCAGGTCGGCGATGGCAAGGTGCTGCTCGGCCTGTCGGGTGGCGTCGATTCCTCGGTGGTTGCGGCCTTGCTGCACGAGGCGATCGGCGACCAGCTCGTGTGCGTGTTCGTCGATCACGGCTTGTTGCGGTACGAAGAGGGCGACCAGGTCATGCAGACCTTCGCCGAGCACATGCACATCAACGTGATCCGCGTGAACGCGGCCGAGCGTTTCTTCGCCGCTCTCAAGGGCGTGTCGGACCCGGAAGAAAAGCGCAAGATCATCGGCGGACTGTTCATCGAAGTCTTCGACGAGGAGGCCCACAAGCTCGAAGGGATCGACTGGCTGGCGCAAGGGACGATCTACCCCGACGTCATCGAATCCGCGGGTGCCAGTACCGGCAAGGCGCACGTCATCAAGTCGCACCACAATGTGGGCGGCCTGCCGGAGAAGATGCGCATGCAGCTCGTCGAGCCGCTGCGCGAGTTGTTCAAGGACGAGGTGCGCAAGATCGGCCTCGAACTCGGCCTGCCGAGGGAAATGGTCTACCGGCATCCGTTCCCGGGACCGGGCCTCGGCGTACGCATTCTCGGCGAGGTCAAGCCCGAGTACGCGCAGCTGCTCCAGCTCGCCGACCATATCTTTATCGAGGAACTGCACCGGCAAAAACTCTACGACGAAACCAGCCAGGCGTTCGCGGTGTTCCTGCCGGTCAAGTCCGTCGGCGTGATGGGCGACGGGCGGCGCTACGACTACGTGATTGCCTTGCGGGCCGTGGAAACGATCGACTTCATGACCGCACGCTGGGCGCGACTGCCGTACGAGTTTCTCGAGCATGTCTCCCTGCGGATCATCAACGAAGTCGACGGCATCTCACGCGTGACCTACGATATTTCCGGGAAGCCGCCGGCCACGATCGAGTGGGAGTGATGGCTGCCGCCTGGTCTCTCCGCGACATTGAATGCATGCAAGCGGCGCTCGCCGCGGCGGGGGCGGCCGCATCAGCGGGTGAGGTGCCGGTCGGGGCGGTCGTGGTCGCGGGCGATGAGATCGTCGCAACGGCCCACAATCGCTCCATTGCGGATGCGGACCCGAGTGGCCATGCGGAGATCGCGGCCCTGCGCGCCGCGGCCGGCAATCTCGGCAATCATCGTCTTCAGAATGCGACGCTGTACGTAACGCTCGAGCCGTGCGTCATGTGTGTCGGCGCCCTTGCGCAAGCGCGTGTCGCGCGGGTCGTATTCGGTGCCTATGACCCGAAAGCCGGGGCGCTGGGCAGCGTCGAGGATCTGTCCGATTCGCGTGCGCTGAACCATCGGTTCGAGGTTAACGGCGGCTTGCTGGCGGAGGAATGCGGCGCGTTGCTCAGGTCGTTTTTTGCGGCCCGGCGTTAGGCGGTTTCATCGGCCGCGTCGGTGTCCGTGACTTCTGGCTCTTCGGTTTCTTCCTGCTCCGTCAGCCATTTCAGGATGTTGTAGTACGCCCGAATGTTGTTGACGTAGAGGACGGGTTCCCAGCCGCGCGCATAGCCGAACGGTACCTGCGAATACCATTTCTGTTGTGCGAGCAGGGGGAGTGCCTCGCTGACGTCGATCCACGAGTCCGGGTCGCCTCCCTGCCATTCCGTGATGAGGCGGGCATCCTTGAGATGGTTGAACCCGACGTTGTAGGCGGCGAGGGCCATCCAGGTGCGGTCTGGTTCGTCCACGGTGTCGGCCACGCGCTCCGTTTGCCGAACGAAGTAGCGCGCCCCGCCGAAAATGCTGTCCTCGGGATCCGTGCGATCGTCGAGCCCCAGGTAATCGGCCGTGTCCTGGGTCACCATCATGATGCCGCGCACGCCCGTTGGCGACACGGCATTGGCGCGCCAGTGTGACTCCTGGTACCCGATCGCGGCGAGCAGGCGCCAGTCCACGCCGAGCTCTTCACCGGCCGTCTCGAACATCGCCCGGTATCGCGGCAGGCGGCTTTCGTAATGGCGGATGAAGTTGCGGGTGCCCACGTAGTCGTATTTCTTGGTGTGTCCGTAGTACCGATCGTGCACACGCGCAAGCATGCCCGAATGATCCGCGGCGATGATGAATTCGTCGGCCCGGGCCAGCAAGGTGTCCCCGGTGTCCGTGGGGAACGCCCAGGCAATCTGGTCCTCGACTTCGAGATCGAGCGCGATCCGCAGGTCCGGATAGAAGTGGCGCTGGATGTTAAAGTCGGGGCTGTCGGCGACCGTGAGGTCGACACTGCCCTCGGCGACCTTGGCCAGCAGCCCGGCCGCCTCGATGT
>JARRMH010000374.1:0-7424 GCA_037386205.1 Woeseiaceae bacterium
CTGGAAAAGGCCACCGGCAAGACGTTCGGCAAGGGCCCCGACCCCCTGCTTGTCTCGGTCAGGTCCGGTTCGGCACTTTCGATGCCGGGCATGATGGACACGATCCTGAATCTCGGGCTGAACAAGGAAACGCTCGAGGGCCTCATCGAGCAGACGGGCGACGAGCGATTCGCTTATGACGCCTATCGTCGTTTCATCCAGTTGTTCGGCAAGGTTGCGCTCGGCATTGCCGACGAGCACTTCGACGAGCATTTCGAGGCCGTCAAGCAGCGCGTCGGGGTCAAGGCAGACGTCGGGCTGGAAGCGGCTCATCTCAAGGAGATCAGCGGGCTCTTCCTGAACGTCGTTCGCGAGCAGGCCGGCCGCGAATTCCCCGAGGATGTCATCGAACAACTGCAACTCGCGGTCGAGGCCGTGTTCCGTTCCTGGATGGGCAAGCGGGCCGTCGATTACCGGCGCGAATTCCACATTACGCCCGACATGGCCAACGGCACGGCAGTCAATGTCTGCACGATGGTGTTCGGCAACATGGGCGACGACTGCGCCACGGGCGTCGGATTCACGCGTAATCCGGGCACCGGCGAGAACGAGATGTTCGGCGAGTACCTGACCAATGCGCAGGGCGAGGACGTCGTGGCCGGTATCCGCACGCCAAAGCCACTGAGTGAAATGAAAACCGAGATGCCGGAGCAGTACGAACAACTCGTGGCGCTGCGGAACACGCTCGAGTCGCACTACAAGGAAGTGCAGGATTACGAGTTCACGATTGAGAAGGGCACGCTGTATTGCCTGCAGACGCGCAATGGCAAGATGAACGCCGCGGCCACGGTCAGGACCTCGGTCGAGATGTTCGAGGAAGGCCTGATTTCGCGTGACCAGGCCTTGCTGCGCGTGCCGCCCGAACTCCTGGAGCAATTGCTGCATCCGCGACTCGATCCGACGGCCACTGCGAAAGCCGTGGCGTTCGGTTTGCCCGCATCGCCCGGCGCCGCCTCGGGCAAGTGCGTGTTCGACGCCGACGCTGCCGAAAAACTCGGTAACGAGGGAGAGCAGATCATCCTCGTGCGCGAGGAAACCCGGCCCGAGGATATTCACGGTTTCTTCGCCTCGCAGGGCATCCTGACGAGCCGCGGTGGAAAGACCTCGCACGCGGCCGTGGTGGCTCGTGGCATGGGCAAACCGTGCGTTGCGGGCGCCGAAGGCATCGTTGTCGATGTTGCAGCGCGACTCGCCTACGTCGGCGAGCATATCCTTCACGAAGGTGACGTCATCACGCTCGATGGCGCGACAGGCGAAGTGTTCCTCGGTGCAATACCGACGATTCCGGCGCATTTTTCGGACAACCTGACAGAACTGCTGAAGTGGGCCGACGAAGTCGCCGACCTGAAGGTCATGGCCAATGCGGATACTCCGGAAGCCGCGCAACAGGCGCGTGAGTATGGCGCGATGGGCATCGGTCTGTGCCGCACCGAGCGCATGTTCAATGCGAGCGACCGGTTGCCGATCGTCATCGATATGATCCTCGCCAACAACGAGACAGAGCGTAAGTCGGCTCTGGACCGCTTGCTGCCGATTCAGCGCGGCGACTTTGTGCAACTGTTCACGGAAATGGCGCCAAACCCGGTGACCGTGCGCCTGCTCGACCCGCCGATGCACGAGTTCCTGCCGACCGAGCACGACTTGCTCGAGCAAATCGAGGACCTGAAGACCTATCGCAAAATCGTTCGCGGGCGGCACACGGCGATCGCCTCGCTGGACCATGAGGTCGAGTTGCCGGAGGCGCTCGTCGAACTCAGCGAGGAACATGTCAATGACGCCCTCGTTCGCAAAGAACGCATGCTGCGCAAAGTGCGCGAGCTCGAGGAAGTCAATCCGATGCTGGGCCATCGGGGCGTGCGTCTCGGCATAACCTATCCGGAAATCTACGAGATGCAGATCCAGGCGATTCTCGAGGCGGCCATGACCTGCGCCGAGGAGGGCATCGACGTGCAACCCGAAATCATGGTTCCACAGGTCATCACGTTGCAGGAAATCATGCACGTGAAGAAGACGACCGATCGGATTGTCGCGCGGCTCGAGAAAGAACACGACAAGAAACTCGCACTCAAATTCGGCACCATGATCGAGACCGTGCGCGCGTGTACGCGTGCCTGGCACCTTGCCGAGATCGCCGAGTTCTTTTCATTCGGCACAAACGACCTGACCCAGGCCACGTTCTCATTCTCGCGTGAAGACGCCGAGAACAAGTTCCTGCCGATGTACAACGAAACCGGGGTCCTGCAGGACAACCCGTTCGAGGTGCTGGACACCAAGGGTGTGGGCAAGCTGATCAAGATGGCCGTAGCCAGCGGCCGCGAGCAGCGCGAAGATCTCAAGATCGGCATCTGCGGCGAGCAGGGCGGGCATCCGGAGTCGATTCGCTTCTGCCACGATGTCGGTTTGAACTATGTATCGTGCTCCGGCCCGCGCGTGCCGGTGGCTCGGCTGGCGGCGGCGCAAGCCAAACTAAAAGCGTCAGCCTGATACAAATAAGCCCGGCAGCGACAGCTGCCGGCCTCGACTACGTTCTGGTTTTGCTCAAGCGGCGACTTCGATACGTCGCGGCTGGGCTTTGGCCTGCTTCGGAATCGATATCTCGAGCACGCCGTGGCGGTCGACTGCCTTGACCTTGTCGGCATCCACGGTCTCGGGAAGAATGAAGCGGCGGTAAAAACGGCCAGTGCCACGCTCGGCCCGACGTCGAACGACCTTCTCGTCCGACTTCTCGGCCTGTATATAGCGGTTGCCCGTGATCGTCAGGACACCGCCTTCGAGGGTGATCTCGACGTCCTTGGGGTCGACGCCCGGCACATCCACGAACAACTGGAACTTTTCGTCGAACTCGTTGATATCGACGGCTGGAACCCAGTCGGCCGTCACGCCGCTGCTGTCATCCGACGACCAGCCGCGGAATGCGCGGTTGATATCGTCCTGAAGCTGGCGGACGCTGAAAAACGGATCGTAATTGACTAATGACATTGCGTTGCCTCCATTAGTAACTTATTGAAAACACGGCATGTTATTGCCAGCGCTCGCGCAGCGCCTGCGGCGACTCCCGTCGAGCCGACCGCCGCATTCTCTCGCTGAGCATCTTTTCCATCTCGATCCGAGTAAAGCAGCTGCGGCAATGTTCCAGGTGATGCTCGAAGTCCGCGATCGAACCGGGATCATCGAGCTCCCCGTCAAGGTACGCATAGAACGCTTCGATCGCATCGAGACATCCGATATCGTTTTTCATCCGTTGCACCTTTCAGAAACGGGCCGCTGCTCCCAGAGTGCTTTCTGCAGCATCGTGCGGCCTCGCTTCATCCTCGAGCGGACAGTGCCGGGTGCAATCCCCAATACCTCCGCGGTTTCATCGTAAGTAAACCCCTCGACATTGACGAGTATGACCACCGTCCTGAACGTCTCGGGAATTTCATCGAGCGCTGCAAGCAGTTGCTCGCCGAGCAAGTCATTGAAGAACTCACGTTCCGGGTTGGACCACCAGACCAGGAAATCGTCACTCTGTTCGTTGAGCAATGTAACGAGGTCGTCGTCGTCGCAGTCGCCGGCGTTGTAGCTGGCCTCCCGGGGCCGGACGGATTTTTTCCGGTAATCGCTGACAAACGTGTTGTGCAGGATGCGAAACAGCCAGGGGCGAAAGCGGTCCCGGTCATCGAGCTGGTCGAACGCACTCCATGCTTTTGCCACGCTATCGGCGACCAGGTCTTCGGCGTCGGCGTCCCTGCGCGTCAACCGCAGGGCCACGCTGTACAGCGCATCGATGTTTTCCTCGACGCCGGCGCCGAAAATCGCTTTCGCACCACTGTCTGCCATCTAGAAAGTAATCGCTTCCGCACCTTGCTGCACGACGTCCAGCATAGCGACTGAACCGGCCAGTGTAACGCCGTCCATCAGGTCCTTTTGCTCGTAGCCGCGCACCCCGGCACAGGGCGGGCAGACGAGTATCTTGCCGCCCGATTCCACGACCGTGTTGATCATGTCCTTGATCGTCGGGTCCAGCGGATTGAGCCGCGCGTGCTCGGTTGCGCCCTTGCGGACCCAGTCAACCCCGGAACTCACCAGAAACATCGTCACTTCCATGCCGCTGGCGACGCCGCCGTTGGCGACACTCCAGGCAACAGACGAGCGCTCGTCGTTGAAGCCATTCGTTACGATTACTACCAGTTTCTTTTTCTCTGCCATTGTTCTCTCCCAAGAGTTTCGTTTCCAAAAAACCCGTAACACGGGTGCTTGGGAGTAATGACGCAAAAGAATCGGAAACAGGTCCCGATATCTCCGGAAATTTCTCAAGCCCTTGTTTTTTCAGGATGTTTTTTTGTCTCGTAATGACTGCATCCCACGCAGAATATTATCGAGAGTGCGAATCGCGGCGAGTATGTGGGGTCCTTTGTTCAGCATGACGCAATCGGCGCGCTGCGACTCCGCGGCATCGGTTATTTCGGCCCGCGAAGGCAGACCTTTCTTCGCTTCCTGCTCGAGCACCTGCGTCGCCCACATGACGGGTACGCGTGCCGCATCGCAGGTCCAGAGAATTTCCTTCTGCAGCTCTGCAAGACTCGTCCAGCCGCATTCGACGGCGAGGTCGCCGCGCGCGATCATCACCGCAATCGGGTAACGCCTCATGGCTGTCAGGATGATCCGCGGCAGGTTGTCGAAGGACTCGACATCACGCGGGCTGCGAATAAATGAGAGATTGACAGCATCGGCATGCTCGACGATGAACTCGAGGTTGGTTCTGTCAACCGATGTCAGTCCCGGCAACTGGATGTCGCTCTGCGGAAAGTTCATGCCGCGATGCGCACGCAGGCGGCTGCCCGTCGGCTTGGCCTTCGTAATCTCGACCTCGAGTTGCTCATCGTTTATGTCTCGAATGACACCCGAAATCTTGCCGTCGTTGAGGGAAATCTTCTCGCCAACGGACAAGTAATTGAATACCTCCGGCTGCTGGCAGGAAATGTGAGCTGGCTTGAGCACATTTCCATCCGCGTCTTCCTTTGCCGGCCGTCCCGGCCGTCCGGCTGCGTCGATGATCAGGGTGTCGCCAGCATGCAGTCGCAGTGGACGCTCGACCGGGGGCAGTTCGCCGACACGGAATTTGAGTTTTTCTCCGACCCCGGACCGAACGAGCGTGAATTTCGTGCCCGTTGCAATGTAGGCGCCCTTGACCGACTCGAGCACGATGCCCCGGTCATCCTTCTCGACAACCGGGAAGCGCCGTTTCTTGCCGCGCGTGTCCCGCAACCGAATCTTGTCACCCGGCTGCGCATACTCGATGCACTCACGGGGAACCGGTACGAGGGCCGACTTGGTACCCCTTTGGACGGTATCGTCGGGGATAAGGCGGACCCGGCGTGGCGCAATAACCCGGCCTATGGGGTCGCGTTTCGGACGTATGTGAATGACGCCGGGGCCCGGGCTGAGTTCTCCGGTCCGTAGTTTGGGTCCGGCCAGATCCATCATGATCCGGCATTCGGTTCCCGCTGTCTCGGCAGCAGTACGAACATTGGCTATCATGCGGGTCCATGCATCTGCGTCGTCGTGCGCACAATTGATCCTGGCCACATTCATGCCGGCTGCAAGCATCTCCTCGACGAGCGTCCGGTTGTCGGCAGCTTCCGCCGGCAGCGTTACCATGATGCTGGCTTTGCGCCCGTCCGGGCCGGGACCGAGTATGGCCTGGCGATGGCTGTCGGCCGTCGGATTTTCTACCCTGGCGGCATGGGCCAACACGTCGGGATCCGGTTCGCTCTCTCCCGCCAACACGTTGAGTACACGCAGAACGGACTCGAGGGAGCCAAGAACGTTGCGTTCGGCATGAGAGAGCGAATACAGACCCAGCCGCCGCAGAGCCCTGCGTAATGCCTGTGTATTCGACTTGCGCAATTCGAGATAATGAACGAGGTTGTGCGCGCCCTCCTCGAAGTCGGGGCAAACCAGGGCGAGGTCGTCCGCGTAATCTGCTTCGCGTGCCACGGCCCGGTCGTGGATGTCCTGCAGCAGATTCCGGATCTGCTCGATGTCGGCATATTCGTCCATGCGCGCCAGATTATTCGCGGAGAAACCGGATGGCACAAGTACTCATACTGTATTCCACGACCGACGGACACACTGTGGAGATTTGCCGCAGGCTGCAATCTGTTATCGAACAGGGCGGCGACACTGTAGAACTCGTGAATCTTGCGGACGGCCCGAAGCTCGACGCAATCGAATTCGACAAGGTCATCATCGGTGCGAGCATTCGCTACGGCAAGCACCAGAAAACCGTATACGAGTTCATTCGTAACAACCGCGAAACACTGGAGCAGTACCCGAATGCATTGTTCTCGGTGAACGTCGTCGCACGCAAACCGGAGAAGAATACGCCGGAAACGAACCCCTACCTGCAGAAGTTTCTGCGGCAGATCGACTGGACGCCCCGGAATCTCGGCGTCTTCGCCGGCAAGATCGCGTACCCCGCGCTGGGGCCGGTCGACCGGACGATGATCCGCCTGATCATGTGGATGACCAAGGGCCCGACCGACCCGACCGGTACTTACGAGTTCACCGATTGGGACAAGGTCGAGGAATTCGGCCGCAAGATTGCAGCGCTATAAGTATTCGGCGTAGGCAGAGAGGTACTTGGCGGCATTGTCGGCCGAGATGACGACGGCCCGCCCCGGATTGTCCTTGCCCCATTCGCTGGCCGCGTGCAGCACGGCACCCGTGGTCGGGCCGACGAGCACGCCATCGGTGCGCGCCACGCGGATGCCCGTGGTAAACGCATCCTCGTCGGTCACCGAAATGTAGTCGTCGATCGAGTCGCGGTCGAGAATCTCGGGGAAATGTTCCTCCGGCAGACCGGTTACGCGCTTTAGCCCCGACAGCTTGTGGTGTCGCTCCGCGGGTTCGACCGCAAATACCCTGATATTCGGGTTGCGCTCCTTCAGATAACGGCCGACGCCGGTGATCGTGCCGCCCGTGCCGACGCTCGCGAAAAAGTAGTCGATGCGACCGCCCGTCTGTTTCCAGATCTCGGGGCCCGTCGTGTGGTAGTGCGCGGCGACGTTCAACTCACTTTCGTACTGGTTGGGGCTGACATACCGGCCGTCCAGAGCTTCGCTTTCCACCATGCTCCTGACCACGCCCCGTGCACCCTCGGACGGGTAGATCGGACAGAGTTCGTCCTCGACCTCGATTACCTCGGCGCCGAGGAATCGAAGCTGTTGCTTTTTTTCCTCGGGAACGCCCTCGGGCACCGCGATCTCGATGGGGATGCCCCTGGCGTTGGCGAGCGCCGCGAGCGCGATTCCGGTGTTGCCCGCTGACGGTTCGACGAGCGACTGTCCCTCTTCGAGAGCCAGCCCCTTGAGCATGAACCAGGCGGTGCGGTCCTTGATCGA
>JARRMH010000375.1:0-3057 GCA_037386205.1 Woeseiaceae bacterium
ATTCGAGCCACGCGAACTGGTTGCGCGCGTCCAGGCCACGCTCAGACGCTCGGAATCGCGCGGATCGTCCGGATCCAGGCTGGAGTTCGAAGGGCTGACGATCGACATCGACACGCGCACCGTAATTGTCGACGGCGAGACGGTGGATCTCACGTCGATGGAATTCGAACTGCTTCTGATCCTCGCGCGACGTCACGGCAAGAAGATGTCCCGGGACGATATCCTCAGCGAGCTGCGCGGCATCGACGCCGCCATCCTGACGCGGTCCGTCGATATCATGATCAGTCGCCTCCGCGGCAAGCTGAAGGATTCGGTCAAACCACCACGGTTCATACAGACGATATGGGGTAAGGGATATTCGTTTATCGGCGTTCCGGTAACGAATGCTTAGACGCCTGTCCCGCTCGCTGTCGTTTCGACTGCTCGGGATCTTCCTGGTACTCGCGGCCCTGTTCGTATGGGGCACCTTTGTCGCATTGCGCTGGGTGTACAACAGCGACGAAATCCGGGGATTGATCAGTGGCCATCTCTCCCTGCATGTCAGCTATGTGAAGAGGGACCTCGGGTCGCCGCCGCGGATTGACCGAGCGCTGGCGATTACGCAACGAGTGCCCGTCGACATACGAATCTTCGGGCCGGCGATCGACTGGGCTTCCGACGAGAACTTCCCGCGCCTTGAAGATCTCGATTTCGGGCCCAGCCCCCTGTTCAGCGATGATCCCAGCGCATGGGTTGACGAGCTGCGGGGCGTCGAGTTTGCTGTCTCTGACCGGCATCGTTTCCTGAAGGTAAATCAGGGCGACTACGCGATCATCGTCTCGTCGCCACGGATTGCGGACATGCCGAAGGGCCCGAATCTCTTGCACCTGATCATCGGTCTGGGCTTGTTCTACCTGATGCTCGGCTACGCGGCGGTGTCCTGGCTTTTCAAGCCGATTCGCGCGATACGGCAGGGGGCGGCCCAGATCGGCAAGGGGAATTTCAATCGGCGCATCGAAAATATCCGCAGCGATCAACTCGGCGACCTTGCGCGCGACATCAACCAGCTTGCAGGCGAGGTCGAAAGCATGCTGGACGCGAAACGCGCGTTGTTGCTCGGTGTGAGTCACGAACTGCGGACCCCGCTGTCGAGGATGAATATCGCTCTTGAACTTCTGGAGGACGACGAAGACCGCGAGCAATTGAAACCCGAAGTGAGAGAAATGGAGAAGATCATCGTGGCGCTGCTTGAAGCCGAGCGGCTCAGCACGCGACATGAGCCACTATCCCGTTCGCGGGTCAATGTCCAGACTTTGCTCGACGATCTCGTTGACGACTTTTTCGACCGTGACCGGAATCGGCTCCGCATCGATAACAAGGCGGGTCCCATGCAGGTCGAGATCGACGAGCCGCGGATAATCCTGTTGCTGAAAAACCTGATCAGCAACGCGTTGCGATACTCGTCACCCGATGCAGGTCCCGTGTCGATCGAGGCGGTCGCGGAGGACGGCGAACTGATTCTCCGCGTGTCCGACCATGGCCCCGGCCTGACGGCCGACCAGGCACGACACCTGGGAGAGCCGTTCTATCGCAGCGATCCTTCGCGGGCGCGCGATACCGGTGGCACCGGGCTCGGGTTGTACCTTGCGACGCTGGTCGCAAGAGCTCACGGCGGCTCACTCGAGCTGCTGAACCCGGGAGAACCGGGAGCGCAATTCGAAGCCCGCATCCCGATCTGAGGGGACATAATCCCGAAACACTTTAATTGCACTTTGGATATTGGATATCAAAATGATATCATAATGTATCGCTGAGCATGGGAGACTGCCATGATCCGGGAAGTCAAAAGAAAAGTGTTGTCGGGCTACGGTGCTCTGGTGGTGCTGGCCGTGGCACAAATCGGGCTCGGTTATCTCTGCTTTGTGTTTGCCCGTGACGGCGCCGTCGCCAGCCTCGTCGCCGCAATCATTGCCTCCGTGATCGTACTGGTCTGCTGGGCCGGGTTGTTCATGGTGCACCCGAACGAAGCCAAGGTGCTGCAACTGTTCGGCAAATATGTCGGGACCTGCCACGATCAGGGCCTGCGCTGGGCGAACCCGTTTTATGCGAAGACATCGGTGTCCGTCAGGGTAAGGAACTTCGAGAGCGGCCAACTCAAAGTCAATGATTCGAACGGCAGTCCGATCGAGATCGCAGCCGTTGTGGTCTGGAAAGTTTTCGATACGGCGGAGGCCTTGTTCGAAGTCGACGACTATGTCAATTTCGTCGAAATTCAGAGTGAGGCCGCATTGCGCAATCTCGGTACGACTTACCCCTACGAGCCGCATGACGACAGCGAGGGGATTGCACTTCGCAGCCACCCCCAGGAAATCGCACTCGCGTTACGCGAAGAGATCCAGGATCGGCTGGCGAAGGCGGGTGTTACGGTGATCGAAGCGCGCATCTCACACCTTGCCTACGCACCCGAGATCGCCAACGCGATGCTGCGCCGGCAGCAGGCATCAGCGATCATCGCGGCCCGTCGTCAGATTGTTCAGGGCGCCGTCGGTATGGTTGACCTTGCTCTCGCGCAACTGGACGAAGACGGTATCGTCGCCCTGGACGAGGAGCGCAAGGCGGCCATGGTCAGCAACCTGCTTGTTGTGCTTTGCAGTGACGAAGCGGCGCATCCTGTTCTCAATACGAGCTCGCTGTACACCTGAGCCGGTCGCCGGAGCGATTCATGGCAGCACGCAAGTCGTTTGCGCTGCGTATCGATAAGAAGACGTACGATGCGATGCAGCGCTGGGCAAAGGACGATCTGCGCAGTCTCAATGCGCAGATCGAGTATGTGTTGCGCGAGGCCCTTCGCAAGACCGGGCGGCTCAGGAAGCCGGACAGCTCGGCGGTCGGCAAAGCAAAGGGCGACAGGATCGAGTGATGGGCACCGTAGTCGCAATCCCGTCCGTCATCCTCGCACTGGTTGCCGCCGGCAGCATCATCTGTATCGCCCGGGAATTGACGTCACGGGAAAACCTTCCCGATGGCCCACCGCAGGCCGACGGGGAGGACCATCACTGACTTACCGCACGCTGCGTC
>JARRMH010000376.1:0-3054 GCA_037386205.1 Woeseiaceae bacterium
GCATCAAGATCACCGATTTCGGCATTGCGAAGCTGCTCGACGCGCAGGGGGTCACTTCCACGGGGCAGGTGCTCGGCTCGTTCTGCGTGATCGATACAAAAGAGCATCGCTGGACCCAGGAAGAGGTCTCCATTGTTCGAGACCTTGCGCAGTCGGTCATGACCGAAATCGAACTTCGTGCCAGATCGGATGAGCACGCCGCGGCGTTACGCGCTCGCGAGCGGATGTTGGCCATCATCAGTCACGATCTGCGAGCCCCGCTCCAGTCGATCAGAACCTCCACGGCATTACTGGAACTCAAGGAACTCGATGACGAGAGCGAGGCATGCCTGGAGGCAACCCGCAAGTCCGTATTGAGAATGGACCGAATGATTCGCGATTTGCTTGACGCCAGCACGCTGGAGTTTGACAGGCATAGTGTGCTGCCGGAACCGGTGGACGTCGCCTCTGTACTGGAAGAGGCTCGCGCGAGTATCGCGCTCGTCGCTGAGGAGAGGGGGCTGACGCTGGACTTCGGGTGCACCGAGCCGTGCCGTGCCCTGGCTGATCGCGATCGCTTGCTCCAGGTGCTATACAACCTGTTGGATAACGCGCTCAGGCTTACGCCACGCGGTGGTTCGATCCGAATAGATGCACGAGCGAGTGATGGTGAAATCGAGTTCCAGGTCGCGGACACGGGGCCCGGAATAGCAAATGAGGACTTGTCCAGCGTGTTCGAATGGGCCTGGCACGCTGATCAGCAGGACAATGGGGGAACAGGTCTGGGCCTCAGCATTGCGAAGAGCATCATTCTCGCGCACGGCGGGCGTATCCGCGCGGAAAACCGTGCTGCGGGCGGCGCCCGGTTCGTCTTCACGCTGGTTGATGCTGCAGACGACGATCAATGAGCCGGGACTTCCGGTCGCGTTCACGCACGGTCTATGCACGGCTCGAAAAAGTAATCCGACGTTGCGCCGAGGCAGCGGCCGTCGTCTGCCATTTCGCATAGGGGATCGGCGGCTACTCCTCGTGTGTCGCGTTGCGGCCGGTCATGCCTCGAACACGCCCGACCACTCGGGGTGACGCTCGGACTGGGCCCTGACGAAAGAGCACAGCGGCACAACCGTGAGTCCTTCATCCTGGGCATCCGCGACCAGGCGCTCGACGAGGGCCGTGCCGACGCCCATTCCTCTCAGGCTTTCGTCGACCCCCGTGTGGTTCGCGACAATTCTGGATGCCGACATTCGCGAATAGGTAAGTTCGCCGACGCCGGATCGACCCGCCACGCGGGCCTCGTAGCGGCCTTTCGCACCGTCTTCAGAACGGGTAATCGTGATCGCATCGTCCTTGGTCTGCATTATAACCGGCCCGTGCCGGGCTAACGACTCGGACACCGGGCGCCACTGTTTCTGTCATTGCTGACTCGACAAAGAGATCGCGCGCAACCAGAATGAGCAGAGTATTCTCGCCGGCGGCGCTGACTAAAGGAGCAAACCTCGATGCAACGACGAACTCTGGGCAACACGCAAAGAACGCTCCCCGCAATCGGACTCGGCTGCATGGGCCTGTCCGAATTCTACGGTCCGCCGACAGAGCGGGGTGCAGCCATCACGCTTCTGCAGGAAGCAGTCGAACTGGGTGTGGAGCACTTCGATACCGCCGAGATGTACGGCATCGGCGCCAACGAGTCCTTGCTGGGGGAAGCGTTTCATGATCGGCGCGACAAGGTCTTCATTGCCACAAAATTCGGGCCAACTCGCGATCCCGAAACAGGGGCGTTCACCGGAATCGACGGTTCGCGTGAGAATTGCCGGCGCGCGGTCGAGGGTTCGCTCGAGAGACTACAGACTGATGTGATCGATCTCTATTATCTTCACCGTGTCGATCCGGCGACGCCCATTGAGGAAACCGTCACTGCGATGGCAGAGCTCGTCTCCGAAGGAAAAGTTCGCGCCATCGGCTTATCCGAGGCATCCGGGGATACGATTCGCCGGGCCGCGAAGATTCACCCGATTGCTGCCGTGCAGTCGGAGTACTCGATATTCAGCCGGGATATCGAGTACGGGGTTATTCCCGCCTGCATTGAAACTGGCGCATCGCTTGTCGCCTATTCGCCGCTCGGACGCGGCATGCTGTCGGGGCGTTTCAAGAAAGAGTCGCTGGCTGAGGGCGATTTCCGTTCTGTATCGCCGCGGTTTCAGGGGGCCGCACTCGAGGCAAACGTTGCCCTGGTTGACGAAGTCGAGGCAGTCGCGAAAACCAAATCGTGCACACCGGCGCAAATTGCTCTCGCATGGGTGCTGGGTCGCGGCGAGCACGTGATGACGATCCCGGGAACGACAAAGCTCGAGAATTTGAAGGCGAATCTTGACGCCGGCGAGATCAGGCTATCCACCGAGGAGCAGGCAACACTGGATCAGCTTGCGGACCGCGTCAAAGGCGATCGTTACAACGAGCAGGGCATGTCAAGCATCAACGCCTAGAGCCGTTTCTGATGTGCACACCAATGGGCATACGGAAGTGACCGTCAGCGGTCTTGACGTGTCCGAATTACGGCGCCATCTGCACGCTCACCCGGAACTGTCGGGGAAGGAGTCGGAGACGGCTCGTTTCATCGTGAACAGTCTCGAACGCTACGAACCCACGTTCGTCGTCGACCGCCTGGGGCACATGGGGACCGGCGTCTGCGCCGCCTTCGACAGCGGGCTTCCCGGGCCGACAGTGCTTCTGCGAGCGGAGCTCGATGCCTTGCCGATTACCGAGAAGAACCCGTTCGATTATCGGTCAACGCGGCCCGGCGTGTCTCACAAATGCGGTCACGATGGCCATATGGCGACGCTCGTTGCGGTCGCACAGTCATTGCACGCCCGTCCAGTGGAGCAGGGCTGTGTGTATCTTTTGTTTCAACCTGCCGAAGAGACCGGTACCGGAGCTAAAGCTGTAATCGAAGATGACCGTTTCCAGGCCCTGAGGCCTCCGGATTTCGTCTACGCCTTTCACAATGTTCCGAAGTACCCCATGGGCCAGGTTCTCGTGCGCGATGGTGTGGTCGCACAGGGGTCCGTCGGCTTCATC
>JARRMH010000377.1:0-3998 GCA_037386205.1 Woeseiaceae bacterium
TGTCCGCGGCCTGGCCATTCATTACAACTGGTCGCTGCCCTCTTTCGGCAGCGCTCGCTAGACCGAGCAGGTCATGTCCTGTCCGCAGCAGAGCGGCGACTTGATCTTGCCGTGACCGTTCGGGCATTCGGAAATCTGCACCTGCTTGCCCTCGCCGACGTCGAGCGTGCCATTTACGAGCGGGGCGTCGCAGTGGCCGCAGGTGGCATTCACTTTCATGCCGCATTTTTCGCATTCGTAGGTTGCCATTCGTCTTCTTCCTGCCTGTGGTGATGATCAGTCCCGATCATACTCGAACTGGTCGCGAATTCTAGAAAACCGGTCCTGGTTCACATTTCGAAACATTGTTCTAATAAAGTATATACATATGCTATCTTTTTGCGGTATTCTCGCTAAACGTAATTATCGGATCGCCTAGGGAAGGTGCAATCATGATCAGACAAATTGGCAGGACGCTGGGCGTCACCATCGCATTCACCGCCGGGGCCGTCTGCACGGCCCTGATACTGGATATCGAGCCGATTCAGGGCTATCTCGGGCTGGCTTCCCATGACGTGGCCGACTGGTACCGGGGCGGGCCCGCTTACCTCGGGATCGCAGCCCTGACCGGGCTGTGCGTCGACGCCGTGCGCTTCATCGTTGGCAAATGGGTCAACCGGCGCGCGCAGGCATCCCGCGACATCGAGGAGCTTTTCCGCCAGAGCCTCGCGTAAATGAATGACGGGAGTTAAGGAATTACGGGGACAGTTTACTTTTCTGCAGTGCAAATAGGTAAACTGTCCCCGCAATTTCCAACAGCAAATCAGACGTTGAAGCGGAAGTGCATGACATCGCCTTCCCGGACGATGTAGTCCTTGCCTTCGAGGCGCAGCTTGCCGGCTTCGCGGGCGCCGTGTTCGCCGCCCAGCGCGACGAAATCATCGTAGGCGATCGTCTCGGCGCGGATAAAGCCTTTTTCGAAATCGGTGTGAATCTCGCCGGCCGCCTGTGGCGCGGTCGCGCCGACCTTCGTCGTCCACGCCCTGACCTCTTTCGGCCCTGCCGTGAAGAACGTCTGCAGGCCCAGCAGGTTGTAACCGTGGCGGATGACCCGGTTCAGCCCGGGCTCCTTGGCGCCGAAGTCGGCCAGGAACTCCGCCTTGTCCTCCTCGTCGAGCACCGCGATCTCGGCCTCGATCGCAGCGCAGATGGCCACGACCTCGGCGCCGTCCTTCGCGGCATAGTCTTCCACTGCTTTGAGGTACGGATTGTCAGCGAAGCCGTTTTCGTCGACATTGGCGACGTACATGACGGGCTTGTCCGTAATCAGGTGGACGCTCCTGAGGATGTCCTTCTGCAGTCTTCCCGGTCTTGGCCGCACGCGTCGCCTTGTCGAGCGCTTTTTCGACCGACTCGAGATCGGCAAGCGCCAGCTCGGTATTGATCGTCTCGATGTCGTCGATCGGGTTGATCGCGCCCGCGACGTGGGTCACATCGTCATTCTCGAAGCAGCGCACGACGTGGGCGATTGCGTTGGTCTCGCGGATGTTGGCAAGAAACTGGTTGCCCAGGCCCTCGCCCTTGGACGCGCCCGCGACGAGACCCGCGATATCGACAAACTCCATGGCCGTCGGAATCACCTTTTGCGGCTTCACGATGTCGGCCAGCGCCTGCAGGCGCGGGTCGGGCACCTGCACGATGCCGACATTGGGTTCGATCGTGCAGAACGGGTAATTCTCGGCCGCGATCTCGGCCGCGGTCAGCGCGTTGAATAGTGTCGACTTGCCGACGTTCGGCAGGCCGACGATGCCACAGGTAATTGCCATGATCTCAGTCTTGGGTATGTAATTTCTTCATTGCCGCGCCGGCCTTGCCCTCGACCAGCTCGGGCAGGACGCCAATCGCGTCGTCGATGTTGCGTTCCACCGCGGACTCGACGTCCGCCGCACCGCGCTTCAGTACGTAGTTCGTGACCTGGTCTTTCTCGCCCGGATGACCGACACCCAGCCGCAAGCGCAGAAAATCGGGGCCGCAGTGGCGGATCACGTCACGGATGCCGTTATGGCCACCGTGACCGCCGCCTTCCTTGAGGCGCACGGTGCCGGGCGGAAGATCGATCTCGTCGTGCGCGACCAGCAATTCGTCCGGACCCAGACGATAGTAATCGAGCAAGCCGCGCACTGGCGGACCGCTGCGGTTCATGTAGCTCTGGGGCTTGATCAGCCAGACATCCTCACCGTGAATCTTCACGCGACAGGTTTCGGCGTCGAATTTCTTTTCGTAGCGAAAGTGGCCACCGAACTTGCGGGCCAGTGCATCGACGAACCAGAACCCGGCATTGTGCAGAGTGCGTTCGTACTTTTCGTCCGGGTTGCCGAGACCGGCTACGATTCGAATAGCTTTGCTCATCGCGGGGGAATCTTAAACAAAAAGACCGCCTCGCGGCGGTCTTTTCGCAGAGCTTGTGTTCCTGGTCAGTCGTTCTCCGAATTGTCGCTCTCGTCGCCGGCTTCGCCTGCGGCGTCCTCGTCGCCGGCTTCGCCAGCGACCGGTACCTCGGCTGTCTCTTCGCCCTCTTCCGGCTCTTCGAGGACCACTTCCTTGATGATGTGGATGCCGACGACGCTGCGATCGGCTTCCTCGCCCTGCGCCAGGGCCGGGATCGAGACGCCTTCGGGCAGCGGAATGTCGGACAGCTTGAGCATCTCGTCGAGGCCCAGCTCCGAAACATCGAGTTCGAGATACTCCGGCAGATGCCGCGGCAGACACACGATTTCCACTTCCGTCATCAGGTGAGACACCTTGCCGCCCTCTTCCTTCACGCCCGGAGCAACCTTCTCGCCCAGGAAGTGAATCGGCACCAGCATCCTGATCTCCTCGTCTTCGACGATGCGCTGGAAGTCCATGTGCATGACTTGCGGCTTGGCCGGATGGCGCTGCACGTCCTTGAGGATCGCAGCCTGGCTCTTTTCGCCGACCTTGATTCTCAGGATACTCGAGAAGAACTTCTCGTTTTCGAGCTGCTGAAGAACGCGGTTGTGGTCAAACGACAGTGACCGCGGCGGACGCCCGGCACCGTAGATGATTGCGGGTACCAATCCTTCGCGACGCAGGCGGCGGCTCGCACCTTTCCCCTGGTCCTCGCGGATATCCGCAATCAGATCGAATTCGTCACTCATGACAACACTCCATATCTGATTGAAATTGTTGAGCTTTTCTCAACGATGGGCCCTGCCGCAGCCGCGACCAGCCGGTGCAGGGGCGCGCATGGTAACCGAAGCCGAAGCGCAATACCAGCTATGGATTCAGGATGCGCCTGAAGACCAGTGCGACGTCGTCACGATCCAGCACGGCCGTGTTCCGCTCGGGCGGTATCGGCTTCCAGTGCGGATTCCCGCGCCGGGCGACCACATGCCGAAACACGTATTTCGGTTCCTGCCCCATGCGCAGGTCAGTGATGATGAGCCGTCCGTCCACGACATCGGCCCGGACGATGTCGTCGGCAAACCAGCGGAGCCGTTGCACGGCCCAGATGTCGGCGGCTGCCAGCATCGCCTGATTGTCGGACGGATACTCCGAGAACGCCAGAGAGTCCTCGTCCACGAGCAGGGAATCGAAGCCCTCGAGGTAGCCCTCATCGGTCAGAACGACAATGCGCCACAGCAGCGAATTGAACAGCGTCGGCGTCGTGTACAGTGACCGGTATTCGTACCCGGATGCCGCCAATGCCGCCCGCGCGTCCTGCTCGACGATCGCCTTGCCGACCCAGGTCCAGGCGAGATAACCCGTGCTCAACGCGATTCCCGCCACGAGGACCTTGCGCCCTGCCGGTTGCGAAGCCCACAACGCGACGGCAATGACGCCAGCGAGCAGCGGCAACGTAAACAGCGGATCGATGATGAAAATGGTCGACCAGCTCGCGGGCGTCACGGTAAACGGCCACAGCAGCTGCGTGCCATAAGCCGTGTGTGCATCGAGCAGGGGATGCGTAACCAGGGCGAGTACAACGGCCGCGAGCC
>JARRMH010000377.1:4118-7920 GCA_037386205.1 Woeseiaceae bacterium
ACGTCCCCAGCATGGCGCCGGCGAGCAGCGCTTTGCGGCGATGTGCGGGCGGCACGCAAACGGCTGCCACGCATGCGCCGAGCGCTGCCTGCGTAACCGAATCCAAGTCTCAGTCGACGTAGAGCGACGAGACGGACTCCTCGTCGCTGATCCGTCGCATGGTCTCGGCCAGCATCTCGGCCACCGAAAGCTGGCGAATCTTCTTGCAGGCCTGCGCTTCCTCGTTGAGGGGGATCGTGTCGGTCACGACCATCTCGTCCAGCTGCGAGTCGCGGATGCGGGATACCGCCGGCCCGGAGAGGACGGGATGCGTAATGTAAGCGGCCACCGATTCCGCTCCGTGGTCCTTGAGTGCACTCGCCGCATGGCAGAGCGTCCCGGCCGTGTCGACCATGTCGTCGATCATGACGCAATTCTTGCCCTCGACCTCACCGATGATGTTCATGACCTCGGACTGGTTGGCGCGGGCACGCCGCTTGTCGATGATGGCGAGATCGGCGTCGCCGAGGCGCTTGGCCAGCGCCCGGGCACGGACCACGCCGCCAACGTCGGGCGAGACCACGACCATTTCCCGGTACTTCTGCTTCCAGACGTCGGCCAGCAGAATCGGCGATGCGTAGACGTTGTCGACGGCGATGTCGAAAAACCCCTGAATCTGGTCCGAGTGCAGATCGACGGTCAGGACGCGATCGACGCCGGCGGCGCCAATCAGCTTGGCCACGAGTTTGGCCGTGATCGGAACACGCGAGGCGCGCGGGCGCCGGTCCTGCCGCGCGTAGCCGAAGTAAGGGATGACGGCCGTGATACGGGACGCGGAAGCCCGCCTGGCCGCGTCTACCATGACCAGGAGTTCCATCAGGTTTTCGGACGACGGCGGGCAGGTCGGCTGCACGATGAACGCTTCACGGCCGCGGATGTTTTCCAGGATCTCGACGTTGACTTCGCCATCGGAGAAGCGGCCGACGTGGGCCCGGGCAAGCGGAATACACAGGTAACGGGCAATGTCCTGCGCCAGCTGCGGGTGCGCATTGCCCGAAAAAACCGCCATTGTTGCCAGATCCACGATAGCCCCCTGCAAGACTTAATGGCTGGGGCGGCAGGACTCGAACCTGCGAATCACGGGATCAAAACCCGTTGCCTTACCACTTGGCTACGCCCCATTAATACCGAAACCGCGTGCGGCGCAATTGTCCGGGACACCCCGGCAGGTGTCAATTTTCGAAGAACAGCCAGCGATCGATGACCATGCGGACGCGCGTGTCGCCGTTGGTAGCCGTCAGAATGCGGGGCATCTGCTGACCACCGCCTTCGCGATAGCGGGGAATCTCGACGGTCCAGTTGCTCTGCTCGAGCCGTGCGAGGCGCCCGCCGTCGTCGAGTTCGGTCACCGCCGGAACAGCCGGGTCGGGAATGCCGAGTGCCCAGTAGCGCAGGCTGTCGACCGGGATCGTCCAGCCATAGCGCCACCGTAACTCGCTCTCGGTGTCCTCGAGTCGGGTCGCGGTGCCATCCTTGTCGGTCAGCACGACGGATCGACCGTCACCCTCGATGCGCACCGTGCCGACGCCGAGGGGACCACCGACCGAGGCATCGAACGCATCGCCGCGCTGCGTCCAGTCGAACTTGCCATTGAATCCCTCGTCGCCGGCCTTGACCGCGATGCGTCCGCGAAATTGCCAGTCACTGATAGTGCCGAGTACGGCGGTGCGGGCCGGCCACGAGCCGATGTCCGGAAGATCGACGGCATCGCGCGTCGTCGCGCACGCGCCAACGAGTACCAGGGCTGCCAGCAGCGGCAGCCGATGCCTACTGTGGCGCGTCACCGAAGTGGCGCTCGCGCACGGCACGCAACAGGTCGCTGTCGGGTGCCATTACTTCTGCCTCGACGAGCCGTTCGAGCGCTTCGTCCCGGCGATCCAGGGCCACGAGCGTTTCCACGATGTGGGCGGCGACTTCGTGATCCTGCATGCCGTCCCAGGCGCGTTCGAGTTCGACCAGCGCCTCTTCGTACCGACCGCGCTTGTACAGCACCCAGCCCATGCTGTCGATGATGGCCGGGCTCTCGGGATCGTACTTGAGTGCCTTGCGGATCAGCTTTTCCGCCTTGCGATAGCGATCGGTGCGATCGGCGAGCGTATAGCCATAGGCATTCAGCGCCATGGCGCTCTTCGGCCAGCGATCGACAGCATCGTCGTAGGCGTCGAGCGCATCGTCGATGCGGTCCATACGGACCAGCAGCTCTGCACGCGACAACGCGGCGCGTTCGTCATCGGGGCGAAACTCCACGAATTTGTCATAGTACGTCAGCGCCTCCTCCCACTCGTCGACGGAGGCAAGCAACATCGCCTTGGCCCGCACTGTGTCGACCGCATCCGTCGGCGATGCGTCCCTGAACCCGTCGAGTAAGGCGAGCGCGCCCTCGAGATCGTCTTTCTCGTGCGCCATCAGCGCAGCGGCTCGCTGCTGCGAAGCAAGCGCGTTGGACCCCTGGCGAACCTCGCTGTAGAAGCGAATGGCCCGATCCGTTTCCTCCCGTATATCGGCGATCCGGCCGAGATAGTACAGCGCATCCATGCGGTACTGGTTGCTCGCAAGCAGGTCGTGGAAGTCGTCCCAGGCAGCGTCGAGGTTTTCCTTGTGAAAGTTGATGATGGCCATCAGGCGCAAGGCATCGACACGCCCGGGCTGCTCGAGCAGCACCTGGTTGACCTGGCTCAGCGCATAGTCCGGCCGCTCGGCCATCATGTACATGATCGCGAGTTCGATGCGGGCGTCCGGGTCGGGATCCATGTCGTCGCCCACGAGCCGCGCCGTGTAGTCGACGGCCTCGTCGATTTCGCCGCTCTGCAGCAGCGCGCGACCGTAGAGCAACTTCAGCTTGAGATTGTCGGGCTCAATGTCGATGGCCCGTTGCGCGCTCTCGAGCGCTTGTTCGGTATCGCCGCTATGCAGGGCCATGGTCGCGACGGCGTAATGCGCCAGCGCGGAGTCTTCATACGGCTTCGCCAGGGCGCGCATCAGCTTGTCGGCATCCTCCGGCAGGCTCCTCGCCTTTTTCGAGCAGTTCAGTGAAGTGGCGCCGCGCCGCGCGGATGTCGCCGGTGCGGAAATTCAGTTGTGCCACGAACACCCGCGCCTCGTCGCTCGACTCGTCGAGGTCGAGCCAGCGTTCCGCCGCACGGAGCGCTTCGTCGTCGAAACCGAAGGCCATGCCGGTCAGTGTCGCCTGCTTGGCGACATCCGGGTTATCGCTCAGCATGGCCGCCTTGCGATACTCCTCGACCGCCATCAGGTAGTCTTCGCGCTGCAGCGCCATTTCCGCCTGCAGGATGTAGGCGCTGGCGTCTGTATAATCCGGCTCGTCCTGCGCAGCGACAGGGCTTGTAGCCACCAGGGTGAAGAGAAGTATCGCTGTCAGCCAGCGTCGGGTTTCATGCATAAAAGTTCGTCCGTTTACAGCACAGACAAGGAACTCGCGATTCAGTTCGCTTATCATACGCACCTGGAAGTTCTCGAGCGCGTGCCAGGCACCGCAAATAACGTATGCCGCTGCAAATTCTCGGCCTGAACCATAACACGGCACCTGTCGAAATACGTGAGCAAGTAGCTTACGCTGGCGACGAGGTGGCGCGTGCGCTCGAGCGCCTGACAGCACTGGAAGGCGTTGACGAGGCGCTGCTCCTTTCCACCTGCAATCGCACCGAGTTTTACCTCGTCGGGCACGACGGCGGCCGCGAGCGTCTCGAGGAATGGCTGCACGACGACCGCCGCCTCGGGGAGGACTTCCGGCAGTCCGTTTTCA
>JARRMH010000378.1:0-4735 GCA_037386205.1 Woeseiaceae bacterium
GTCAGCAACATGGATAGCGCGATCACGAGCAGCAGCTGATCGGCCAGTTGCGTCGGCATGGCCCCGTTGGCAACGGAAAAGGCAAGCAGGACAAACCCGAATTCGCCTGCCTGTGCCAGTGACAACGCCAGCAGCCAGCGATTGGCGCCCTGCAGTCCGAAGACTTTGCCGAGCACCAGCAGGATCCCGATCTTGAGACCGATCAGCGCAAGCGTCGCAGCGACGATCAGCTGCAGGTTGTCGGCCAACAGGCCGAAATCGATGCCGGCACCGACGGTCATGAAGAACAGGCCGAGAAGCAGGCCCTTGAACGGTTCGATATCCGCTTCGAGTTCGTGCCGATAGGGGCTGTTGGCCAGCGTAACGCCGGCGACGAACGTCCCGAGGGCCGGCGACAACCCGACGAGCAGCATCAGCAACGCGATGCCAACGACGACCATCAGCGCCGTCGCCGTGAACAGCTCGCGCAGGCGCGCCGCGGCAATGAAATCGAACAATGGAAGAGTCAGGCGGCTGCCGCCGAAAACCACCGCGGCAATGGCGCCGATCGTAACGAGCATCGCCTGCCAGTCCTCCAGGCCATCGACCAGGCTGAGCGAGCCGTGTGCGCCCCCTCCTTCGGCCGGGCCTGTCGCCTGCATCAATTCGGGTATCGCCAGCCAAGGGATAAGCGCGAGCATGGCGATCACGGCGATGTCCTGGAACAACAGGACCGAGAATGCGGATCGCCCGCCGTCGCTGTCCATCAGCCCCTTTTCATTCAGTGTCTGCAGGACGATGGCGGTCGATGACAGCGCGAGCACGAGGCCGGCAACCAGTGCGATCGACCACGGCAATCCGAGCGCCACACCGCCGAGCATGACCGCGCCCGTCGTCAGTGCAACCTGCAGTCCGCCGAGCCCGATGAGCTGAGCACGCAGCCGCCAGAGGCGCCCCGGATCCAGCTCCAGGCCGACGATAAACAGCATCATGACGACACCGAATTCCGCGAAGTGCTGGAGCGTCACGACATCGACATGCAGCAGCGCCAGCAACGGCGACAGCGCGATGCCTGCGATCAGGTAGCCGAGGACGGAACCGAGTCCGAACCGCGTTGCCAGTGGGACCGCGATGACGCCGGCCGCGAGGAACATGAAGATCAGGAACAGGTAGTCGGCCACGCTGCGGCTCCTCGAGAGTTATTGTTACGCGTTACGCGGTCGGACCGCGGGTCCTCCAAAATACTACAATCCCGCTTTGATCCCCCTTTTTCATCACCACTGACTCACGGAGCCCGCCATGCGCTCATTGCTATTGCTGCCGTTTCTCGTCTTCCTGCCCCACATCGTTTTCGCGGACCCCGGTTCGTTCACGACCGGTCCGGTCATCAGGGACTACGGCCCGGTGGCTGAAGTCGAGGTCACCCTGCCCGTCCCGGCTGACACGTACTTGCGCCACAGTTTCGATGTCTCGACACGTGCAGAAGACGGGCAGCCGAATCGCACGCTGGTTTCGGCTGCGCGCTTTATCAACATGCATGCACGGGCCGGCGTCGACGCGAAACGCATCCGGGTTGCCGTGGTGGTGCACGGCAAAGCCATTTACGACGTATCAGGCGAAGCGCCGGACAATGCCGGCCTCGTGGCCGCGCTGCTCGGCGCGGGAGCGCGTATCATCGTCTGCGGACAAACCGCTGCGTATTACGACGTGGCGACGGAAGATCTGCTGCCTGGTGTGGAGATGGCACTCTCGGCCATGACCGTGCATGCCTTGTTGCAGCAGCAAGGCTTTACGCTCAATCCCTTCTGAGCCGATCACGTCGGGGCGCATGATGTGATGGCGCCTGCCGTATCAGGTATGCGAACCCGGCGTCCGGGCAAGTGTCGATCCCCGTCCGTCGCCCTGGCTCCCGGCATGCCGTTTCTCCCGTTCACCATCCTTGCGGTCGGAGTGTTCCTGCTGGCGAGGGCGGTGGTCTCAATGAAAGGGAAGACTGCCGAGGAGGAGGATTCTGAAGAATCGGACACGGCAGAGCGGGCGACCCCTGAACAGGTGGAAGACCTCCTTCCCCTTGACAACCTGGAGTTGGAGATCGGGTATGGCCTCATTCCCCTGGTGGACAACCAGAAATCGGGCGGTCTGCTGGATCGTATCCGTTCGCTAAGAAAGCAATTCGCCCTTGAAATGGGGCTCGTTATTCCCGCTCTGCACATTCGGGACAACCTGGAATTGAAACCGAATGAGTACGCGGTCTGCATCAAGGGGAACAGCATTGCGCGGGGCGAACTCATGATGGACCACTATCTGGCCATTGACCCCGGAGATGTGAAGTCCAGAGTAGAGGGTGTCTCAACAGTGGAGCCCGCTTTTGGCCTGCCGGCGTTGTGGGTCACGGAAGAAAAGAAGGGAGATGCGCAGCTGTGCGGCTATACCGTCGTAGATCTGCCGAGCGTTGTTACCACCCATCTTTCGGAGATCGTACGGGAGCACGGGTACGAGTTTCTCGGGCGACAGGAGGTCCAGCGGCTCCTGGATAACCTGGCGAAATCCAGCCCAAAAGCCGTTGAGGAACTGGTGCCCGGTCTTTTGACCGTAGGCGGGGTACAGAAAGTACTGCAGAATTTGCTGCGGGAACAGGTGTCCATAAGAGATCTCCTCAGCATCGTAGAGACGCTCGCTGACTACACTCCCGTGACGAAAGATCCGGAACTCCTGACGGAATACGTCCGGCAGAAACTCTCAAGATCATTGACGAAGCCCTACGTGGAAAAGGATCAGACCATGAAGGTTCTTTCGGTGAGTGCGGCGGTGGAAAGGGTCATTACGGACGGGGTAACCCAGACGGAGTACGGTGCATACCTCGCACTGGAACCATCTGAGGCTGAGCGGATCATCGGCAGCATCAAGAAAACGCTTGAAAGAAGCGCCATAACGATGGACCAGCCGGTGCTCCTCTGTTCTTCAACCATACGGCGTCACCTGAGAAAACTGTGTGAGCGATACCAGATGCATGCCGTAGTTATTTCTCATAACGAAATACCGAGCGGACTGATGGTGAAAGAGGAAATGGGGGCCGAGGCGGTGATCCTTGGAACCCGGACCATCCCCGCGGGGTCGAAAGAAGGTGTCGGGAAAGAAACCATCGAGGTCACCGCGGCCGTTGACTATGATGTAACGCCCCGAAATGCCGACCAGAAGAGAGACACCGGCGCTCGTGCGTTGCTGGAGCGCTATGAGGATCTGGGTGCACAGATCAAGGAGATTCGAGATCTGCTCTGGAGCATTGAGGCAGGTGCGGTTCTTCAGCCCGATACGCTTTTCGGGCCGGGAGCCCGGGGGCAGTACGGATACTATAAGGAGTTTGGCATTAAGGGTGACCTGATCCGTTCTCTTCTGAGCAAAATGAAGCCCGGGGAATCCGCGCAGTACGTGAACAAGGGACCCGAAACCCTCAAAGAGAGCTTGGTCAACGTATTGAAAAATATTCATACGGGCGACGTGCTGGATAAAAAGGACCTTTATCGGTCCGACCGGGGTCGTCAAAACACCCACCCTTGCCATGCTGGCAGCCAGGACGGCTCTTGAGAAGGGTAAAAATGTGGCTCTCATCACGGTGGACTCTTTTCGCATAGCAGCGGTAAATCAACTGGAAACCTACGCCAGAATCATGGGAATCCCCATGGAGGTCGCCTCCACCAGGAATGAATTGCGAAAGGCCATTGCACGGCATCATGACTGTGATCTTCTTTTTTTGGACACGGTGGGGAGAAGCCCTAAGGATACCGGAGAGATACATCAATTAATGGACCTGCTGAGTGTTTCAAAAAAGATCCATGGGTACCTTGTTCTGAGTGCCACGACGGATCTGCATCAACTTTTCCTTGCGGAAATGAAATTTCGAATGCTGGACTATGAAAGTTATATCTTTACCAAACTGGATGAGGTGGAGGACGCTTCTCCCATGGTGAATTTCCTCTTGTCCCAGTCACGGCCGGTTGCCTACTTTACCACCGGGCAGCAGGTCCCGGAAGATATGGAACCGGCAACCAAACAGAGACTCGCAAAGATGATCCTGAGCGGCAGGCGTGCAACGGCCATGAATCAGAACGGGGTGCACTAGGATGGATCAGGCGAGCCGCCTCAGAGATATGATCGGAAACGGAAAGGGCGTAGAAGAAAAGCTCATGGCTGCGAATGCAACGGTAGATACAGGGAAGAGCCCCACAGGAGTTCGGGTGATATCGGTTACGAGCGGAAAAGGCGGTGTGGGAAAGACGAACGTGGTTGCCAATCTGGCACTGGCATTGACGCAATCGGGCAAAAAGGTGCTGGTCCTAGACGCCGATCTGGGTCTGGGAAAGAGATTATTGTTGAGGCGCCGGGCGGATTTCATGTGTTGCCGGCCGCTTCAGGCATTCAGGAATTGACGGAACTTGATCATTCCCAGAGATTGTTTCTCCTCGATGAACTGGATCTTTTGCAGGATCGGTTTGATGTCTTGCTGATCGATACCGGGGCAGGGATTTCTGCCAATGTCATGTATTTCAATTTTGCCGCCATGGAAAAGGTGGTTGTGTTGACGAATGAACCGACATCCCTTACTGATGCCTATGCCCTGATAAAGGTCCTGACCACGAAATACCAGCAGAAGACGTTCAAGATACTCGTCAACCAGGCCAGAAATTCGACCGAGGCGAACCGCATTTTCCGCCATCTCAGCCGAGTGGTTGACAAGTATCTGGGATCCCCTTCCATC
>JARRMH010000379.1:0-9579 GCA_037386205.1 Woeseiaceae bacterium
GCAGCCCGCGGAACTCTGGCAGGAATCCGGCCGCTGGGAACAGTACGGCCCGGAACTGTTGCGGCTGCGCGCGGAAATCGAGGCCCGGCTTGATGAGCAGGAACAAGCCCGCCGTGCCCGCGACCAGCAATGCTATCGAAAAGACGATGCTCGCCGCACCCCGTCCGCTGGAAACAGCGGTCCTCTGGATGCCGTCCGCGGTGATGTCGAGCGTCCAGGACAGGAACATCGCAATCGGAAAACCGACCACGAAAAAGATGACGGCGAGGGTGGCAACCCACTGTGGCAGGAACAACTGCTGAACGATCGGAACGACGACCTCGGTAGCGCCCCAGGCCACGGCACCGTAAATCGCTGCCACCTGGACGACCTTGCGCTTACGGAGTTCCGTGAAAAACGATCGTTCGGCCATCCTTCGGGTCCCCAGGTCGCGGACAAGCCATTGATTCTATAGTTTCCTCGTGGCTTTTTCCGGGTGCAAAGGCGTCACGGCGCCAGTGATGCCATTTCGCCCGCAAGCCCGCGCGATCGACTACACGATTAGCGCGGAAAGCTGCGACCAGGAAGAACCAGGAGCACCGCTGTCACCGAAGCCCAGATCGGGGTTTCGAGCCAGGCGGAATGCCCCCCCGTCAGTACCGCCTGCACGGCAACCAGCCAGCCAATGATCAGGCCCGCATTCACGCGCGTCCGATCGAGGCGGTCCGGCGAAGTGTCGCAATAAGAAACGGGATCCTGGCTCGTGATCGCGAACAGAACAACACCCAGCGCCGAGACAGCCAGCAGTGACCAGTCGAGCAGAGTAAGGCCGGCGGCAACGAGGTCTGTGGTACCGCCGAGCATCCAGACGAAAGCGCCCAGGCAGAATGCCGCCGCCGCGTAGTGGCGGCGCACAGGGTCTTCGAGTACAGCATCGAGGACGAAGGCCGCGGATGCGATGAGGAGTATCAGAGGCTGTTGCAGATTGATTGCGGCCCAGGTAAGAAGCCCCAGCACCCCGAGCGTATCGAGTAGCCGCCAGGGCAGGCCGGTCGAGCGATTCACCAGGCGCGCGAGAAGTAACGCCACAAATACTAACAAAACGAAGCGTACGTTAAACGCGACGTAGCCAAACCACGCAAGCACCAGGGCAACGAAAGCGGCACCGTAGTAGTCCGGCGCCAGCTCACGCGTCAGGGCCCACGCTGCGAACGCAACCAGCATCCCGACGAATGCTGCCGAGAGGGGGGCGCTCTCCGTGGCGTGGAAAGCGGCCAGCCCGGCACTCAGTATTCCGATCAGCGGCAAAACGATGAGCAGCGCGCGGTTGGTCAGGTAGGCCGGGTCGATAGGACGGGCAATTGACGTGAAGCGATACATGCCCGTCAGGTCTTTTTGTGTTTCCGTCAAGCGCTCAACCTTGACCTGCGCCCGTAACGCGAACGCCTGATGTCGTTCCGTTTAGCCATCGCCAATCGGAGTGTATAAACTTTATTTTGCTGCACGTCGCGCGTGCACCGAACTGGGCTCCTGAAATTGTTCGGGCAATATGGGTAATGGACCTGACCAAGTCAACAATTCGCAAGTTTAAGGATGTGACGAAATGATTCCAATGCGCTTTTATCTCTTTGCGTGCCTGCTCATTGCGCCCGGCGCCGGCGCCGAGGAGTTCGTGTTGCTGAAAAACGGCGATCGTATCACCGGCGACGTCAAGCAGATCTGGAATGAAGAGGTGTTTATCGAACCAGAGTACGGCGACGAATACGCGATCGATCTCGACTACGTCGCCTACGTGCAATCGGATGAAGATCTCGAGGTCGAGGTGCTTCAAGGCGGGCGCATCGTGAAGGTGATTGGCCGTCTCGGGCAGACCGAGTCCGGTGAGGCCGGAGTGATTGACGAATCCGGGCAGATGATCTATCCGCTGTCGCAGGTCGACAACATGCAGGAGATCGATGACTACTTCGACTGGGAACTGCGGTCGGACGTATCAATCAACGTCTCGGAGGGCAATACGGATGCGTCGAGTTCGCGGCTCGGCGCCTATCTCGACGTGACGCTGGGCGACGATCTGACCAAGGACCAGACCCAGGTGGTGTACCGGGACTCCTGGACATTCGCGGATCACTGGTTCCTGCGCGGCTCCATCGAATGGTTACGGGACCCGATACGGCAACTCGACTACAGGACGCAGGCGTTCGGGGGACTGGGCTACCATTTCTACGACGACTCCAAGCGCCGCCTGAACCTGAGCGCGGGTCCTGCCTGGGTCGCGGAGAAGATTGGCGGTGAGACCGATACATCACGCGCCATGGGCGTGGCGCTCAACTACGAGCAGAAATTTCTCGGTGACGATCTCGTCGTGTTCCAGACGACCCGGTACACGCATATCTACGATGGCCGCGAAAACGAACTGTTCGACCTGGCCGCTGGCTTTCGTTACGACATCACCGACGATATCTACGCGTCGTTGCAGGCAACCTACGGTTACGAGTCCAACCCGGCTGCCGACCAGGAAAAGGTGGACTTCACGTATCTGATGGGTCTCGGTATCGAACTCGATTGAGTTCGCCTGTTACTCCCGATCCAGGTTGATGCGCACGTGCTCGACGGTGTTTGACACGATCACGACAGTAAAATCCGCGGCACCGTGGCGAGCTTTGATAAGGACATCCTCGCCGTCATCGCGCTCCACGTGGTAGGCGTCGCCAGGCTATGCCTTCTGCAGCGCCGCGGTGACGGTCTTCGCGACATTGTTCTCCGAGGTGTCGTTCGGCACGTCGACTGCCACTTTGATCTGGTCAGCGCCGACCGGCGTCAGTTCGATCACGATGACCCCAGCAGACCTGGAACCGCCGCTGAATTCGAGGCGCCACTTGTTCGACGGGTTGGCGAGTGCGGTCGTGCAGATAGCGAGCGCGAGAAACATGGCCATAACGGCTACGATGGTTCTCGAACGATGTATTATAGGGTTCACGGCTTCCTCAGCGGACATTATTGGACCGCGAAATATGCTATAACAATGGTTCGACAGAAGTCCGCTGAAAAAAGACAGAATCATAAGTGGGGCAGAGAGAAGGAGGGGCGAAGACAACCGAAGATGAAGCCCGCTGCGGCCGAAGAGGCGCACGCGGGGGTCCGGGAAGTGGCTCACGGCGAGGTTCACTGGGGCTACGAAGACGACAACGGGCCTGCAATGTGGTCATCGATGAAGTCCGAATGGGCGCTCTGCGGCGAGGGCCGTCACCAGTCGCCTGTTGATCTCAATAATCCGGTCGAGAGCGAGTTGCCGGCAATTGCCGTGCACACGCTGAGCCAGCAGGCCGTCGAGGTGTTGAACCAGAACGAAGTCCTCGAGGAACTCGACAACGGCCACACTGTGCAGGTCAACGCCCTGTTGCCGGATGCACAGCAGATCGACGGCAAGTCGTATTCGCACAAGCAGTTCCATTTCCACTCACCGAGCGAGCATACGGTCGATGGCGAGCATCTCCCGATGGAGATTCACTTCGTCAACGAAGCCGACGATGGCTCGCTCGCGGTGCTCGGGATACTCGTCAGCGAAGGCGCCGAAAACCCGGCCATCGGATCATTGTGGGCAGCGCTCCCACAGGCCCACGGCGACACCACGCGAACAGAGCTGCCCGAGGCCTTTGCAGAGAGCCTGCTGACCGGTGCGGATAGCGGTTTCTTTCATTACTCGGGATCGTTGACGACGCCGCCTTGTACCGAGGGTGTCAAGTGGATGATCAAGCGGACCCCCACCGAATTATCGGCAGCACAAATTCAGAGCTTCCGGGCGATCTACGATCACAACAACCGCCCGACGAATCCACTGAACGATCGCGAGTTGTACGTCGATTCGAGTCCGAGCATCCGGTTGTACGATTGACCCGGGCCGCATACAGATACAAATTGAAACATGAAGGACGGGTCATGGCCGCAGTTCGGTCACGATTCGGTGTTACTCTCGTTGCGTTACTTCCCCGGCCTAAGTCGTTTTCCCGGCTTAAGTCGTTTTCCCGGCTCAGTCGTTAAAAAGACCCGGCTCAGTCGTTAAAAAGAATAGGAGCGACGTCCGATGCGTCTGATTGCTTTCGTTATTCTGGCTTCCGTTTTGTTAGCAGGCTGCGGGCGAGAAGAACCCGAACCTGCGGAGTCCACTGCCGCGGAACCCGTGGCGGAGACACCGCCGCCGGCTGCTGCAGCGGCGCCCATGAGCTTCGCCGAGCAGGAAGCGGCGGTACCTCAGAACCCCCTCAAGGATGCCTATTTCGGCGAGACCCACCTTCATACCGGTGTCTCCATGGACGCGTTCATCGGCGGTAATCGCCTCAAGCCTGACGACGCGTACCGGTTCGCCAAGGGCGAGGAAATGATGGTCAACGGCAGCATGCACCGGATCAAGCGGCCGCTCGACTTCTGCGCCGTCACGGATCACTCCGAGTTCATGGGCGAATCGGCGAGCCTGATGAACCCGGGCGCACCCGGGTACGACGATCCGGTCGCCGTGTCCTTCCGCGAAGCGGAGGATCTCGAAACCGCGCTGGGTCTCTACAATAAGTATGTCCTCGAACCGCTGGCCGGCGGCGGCGATCCGCACCCGCCGTTCTTCCAGGGCGAGGAAGCGATCAAGTTCACGTGGCGGCAGAACTTCGAGGCCACCGAGAACCACTACGAGCCGGGCAAGTTCACAACGATTCATGCCTACGAGTGGACATCCGCTCCCGATGGCTCCAACCAGCATCGTAACGTTCTGTTCCGTGACGCCAACGTCCCCGAGATACCGTTCTCGTCGAACGAAAGCGGTGACCCCGAAGACCTCTGGAAGTGGATGCAGGAGCAGCGCTCTCAGGGACGCAAGCTCTTCGCGATGCCGCATAACTCCAACGAGAGCAAGGGCCGCCTGTTCGCGGAGGCTACCCTCAGCGGCGATCCGTACAGCAAGGAATACGTCGAGACGCGCGCCAGCATGGAGCCGCTCATCGAAATGATGCAGGTGAAGGGCAACTCCGAAGTCGTGCCGGCGTTCTGGCCGGCCGACGAGTTCGCCGACTTCGAAAACGCGGAATCGCTCCAGGATTACAACGGCCGCGTCTTCATGAAGCAGAACTTCGTTCGCTACGGTCTCGACCGCGGCCTGAAATACAAAGCCGACCTCGGCACCAACCCGTTCAAGTACGGCTTCGTCGGCGGCACCGACAATCACAATGGTTCGCCGAGTAACGTCGCTGAGGATAACTACAAGGTCGGCAGCCACGGCCTCACGGACAAAGCGGCCGAAGCGCGCTCCAAGAACGTACTCGATGGCGAGATGATGATTGCCGATACGAGCCCCGGCGCCATCACCGGCGTATGGGCCACCTCGAATACGCGCGGCGCCATCTGGGACGCGATGGCGGCCAAGGAAACGTTCGCGACGAGTGGCCCCCGCATCCGGGTTCGTGCGTTTGCGGGGCAGGGCTTCGCCGATTCGTACGACTCATATGAGGCGTTCGTCAAGGACGGCTATGCCAAGGGCGTGCCCATGGGCTCCGGATGGACCGAACCTCGATCGCATCCAGATCGTCAAGGGCTGGCTCGAAGACGGCGAAATGAAGGACAAGGTATACAACGCACTGGTCTCGGGCGACCGCATGAACGATGACGGCACGGTGGACCCGATCGATGCACCGATCGACATGGAGACCGGCCAGTTCAACACGACAAAAGGCAGCCCGGAACTCATGGGTCGCTGGACCGATCCCGATTTCGACCCGAGCCAGGAGGCTTACTACTACGTTCGCGTGTTGCAGCTTCCGACCGCCCGCTGGACGCTTTACGACGAGATTCGCGAAGGCGTCGAGTATCCCGACGACGTCAAGATGGAGATCGTCGAAAGGGCCTGGGGTTCGCCGATCTGGTACGAGGTCGACTAGCGCCGGATGCAGTAACCACTGAAGCACCAACCAGGTTTCCTGGTTCAATCAGCAGGGCCCTGCTGCGCGGTCTATTTTCCGCGGGACGCCGACTGCGCAGCCGCGATCCAGCGGATGCCGAGATCGACCATCTGCTGGTCGTCAAGCTGCAGATGATCAAGCGAATCCCAGGTGCGAAATTGCAGCAAGTGCCCGATGGTCGCCTGCAGGGCCTTCGGCTTGCGGCCCCGGGGCTGCCACGCCGCGGCGAGGTCGTCGCCAATGGCGCCGAGGTAATCGTGGAAGGCGTCCAAAGGTCCCTGCATTGCAGGCACCTCGTCGATGTCGCGGTAAACCAGCCGCCACATCGCGTTCGTGCGGCGATAGTAGTCATACAGGGCGCCGAGCGCTGCGGCCGTTCTTTTCTGCGCGTCTTCCTCGTTGGTCCAAGCGCAAGGCTCCGGTGGCGGATGTTCTTCGTGCCAATGCTATGAGAAGGCGAGAAAGAGCGACTCTTCGTCCGGGAAATGTCGGTACACGGTCAGCCGCTGGACGCCGGCGTTTTTGGCCACCGCGCTGATCGAGGTGTTCTTGGGGCCCACCGAACCGTGCAGCGCGACCGTCGCGGCAACAATCTTCTCCCGTGTGCGCTCCTGGTCCCTGGCCCGCTTCTTCATCTTGTATTTGCGTGTATTCATTTAATAAAACATATCTGTTTACTGAACTGTTGACAAGCGGTGGTCGGGCAACTATTATTCGTAAAACAGTAGTGTTTAATGAAAAAGATCGTATTCGTGCATGGAGGAGAAAAGATGAATCATTCGGCTACCCTGGAACGAGCAGCACGCCTCGAGCCACAGGGGGCAGGAGCGTGTCGGTCACGTCGCAGACCAGGTCTGGGACGCCCGCCGGGGCGCCGGTGGGGCTGCCGGACGCATGCCGTCGCGCTCGGCCTGGTCCTGTTCGGGACCATTGCCAACTGGCTGGCCACGTTGCTGGCGGGTCTCTGGGGCACCGGCGCGATGATGCCGATTGCAGCCGGGGGCAGAGCGGGTGCCGCCTGGCAGGAAATCGTGGTGACGACGATGTTGTTCAGCCTGTCGCTGGCAATGGTCGCGGCGTGCGTGGCGTTTCTCGCTGGTTGTCTGCGCAGGCGTGCAGGCGAGGGCAGGAGACTCGAGTCTCCGGCACCCCGTTGACCGCTCCTTAGTCGCTATTGCCGAACAGCGCTGACCATTCTTCCTCGGTAAGCTGGTCCCGCAGCGTGAAGCGGGCATCGAGAGCCCGCCGTTGTCCATCGGCCCAGTTGGCGTTGAGATCGTTGAGGATGAACAGCGCCTCGTCCCTGCCGCCGCCATGGTTTCTGTACAGCTTGCCGAGCGCTTTCCCGGACGCCGCGTACGCTTTCTCGAAGGCTTTGATGTCCTTCTCCAGGATCTCGAGTGCCTGCACCGCGGCCTGCCGGCGCGTTTCGTCTTCCACCACGATGGCCGCACGTTTCGCGAGATCGTCGACGGCGGGCGATGTCAGAATCATGCCGCTGGCCACGCCGCCGCCCAGGAAATACCATGCCAGGAGTAACACGATCATGTCAGCCGCCTTCCTTCAGTCCGCCGTACGCAAGGTGCCGCGGGCTGAGGCGGTCGAGCTGAAATGCCGCGATTTCGCTCCATTCGTCGGCTGTTGTGGTTTGCTTCATTGCGGTAATCAGTTGCACCAGGTCCTGCTGGGCAATGGCGCGTTTGCGGTTGTAATCGGCGAGTTGTGCTTCGAAGTCGCCGCGCTCCGCGTGGTAGTCGGCGTTCAGCTCTATCATGCGCTTTCTGTGATCGATGATCTGGCCGACGAACCGTTTCAGCAGTTGCTCGCGCTGCGCCAGCAAGTCGATGAAGCGCTCGGTACGCGCCGGGTCACTGATCGTCGTGCGAACGAGTTCCAGTTCTGCCGCTTTCGATGCCGCGATTTCCCGCTCGATTTGCGCCGGATCCGGTGCGGACCGGAAGGACGCACAGGCGGCGATCGCAAGCGCCGCAGCGCCCGCTAGAGCCACGTAAATCGTCCTCGAGCGACTGGTCATTTCGTCCGACTACTATGGCGTGTACCGGATCGGCGACGGGTACGCGCATTTCTGCCGAGTCGCCGGCCTGTCTCTGAGGTTTTCATGGCGGCTTCCTGTGTTGGTTTTCTGTCGAGGCGCGACACAAACAATATAGCGTACGCCCCCCGGGCTGCCAAAGCACATAAGGCGGTTAGCGGGGCCAATATCGCTGGCAAAGTAGTACGAAACGTACTATTATCGCTCGTACTATGTCGGAACCGACAAATCTCGGGTATGCGCTGCTTGGCCTGGTGCACCAGGAGCCGAAGTCGGGGTACGACCTGCGCAAGGTCATGGCCGAGACGGCACTCGGCAACTACAGCAGCAGTCCCGGTGCGATCTATCCGGCTCTTGCACGGCTCGAGAAGCAGGGCCTGGTCATCGGCAAGGAGGATCGGTCGACGAGCCTGCGGCCGAAAAAGGTGTATCGGCCCAGTGCGAAGGGCCGGAAGGTCTTCACGGCATGGCTCTCCCGGGAAGTGACCGGCGATGACGTTAACCGCCACCTCGACGAGCTCATGCTGCGCTTCGCATTCCACGACGTTCTCGACGATCGCGCGGCGACGCACCGATTTCTGAAGGAACTGGCTCGGGAACTCCAGGTGTTTGTGACCGAACTGAAGTCACAACGGCAACGCATGTCGGCATCGACGCCTCTCCAGTCGCGGCTTGCTCTCGAGGCGGGTATCGAACAAGCCAGCGCGTCGTTGCGGTGGGCCCGCAAGGCGCTCCGTTATTTCAGGGATTAACGGGCGGAGGAATAACAACACCAGAAGGACAAGACGATGGCCGGAATTCTGAAAACTGCTCTGAAACTTATCGCTTTGACAATCATGCTGCTCATACTGTCGGGCATAGGCGCATTGTTGATTCCCGCAAACCAGCCAGCCGGCGACACCGCGGCAGCCGCGCCGCCTTTGGGGCTGATTCTGCTCGTCTTTTTCTTCCAGACGCTGGCGCTCGCTATCCCGATCCTGTGGTCTCGATGGAACGGCTGGCGGTTGGCTGCCGCCATCTTTGTCGCTTACTTCGGCACCGTCACGTTCCTGACCCAGATCGAATCGCTGGTCTACCTGGGCGACACGATGCCCGGCGAGCTGATGGCGGGGTTAGTTGCCATGGGCTTTTTCGTCGCCGCCGTGTTTTCACCCCTCTGCGTGCTGGTGCTCGGGAAATGGAGGCCGGATTCGGCGGCCCGTGCGACACCGCCACCCGGGCTGAACCTCGGCCGGTGGGGGTGGCGCGTCGCCGCGTCGGGATTTGTTTTCCTGTGCCTCTATTACCTCTTTGGCTATTACATCGCATGGCAGGACCCGGCACTCAGGGCCTACTACGGCGGCACCGATCCCGGCAGTTTTCTTGCCCAGATGATGAGTGTTGCCAAGTCGACCCCGTGGATGATTCCGCTACAGTATGTCCGTGGTTTGATGTACGTCGGCCTCGGCCTGCTCGTGGTCTATTCGATGCGAGGTCCGTGGTGGCGGCCAGGGCTGGCGCTGTCGATCCTGTTTGCCGTGCCTGCGCTGTACTTGCTGTTCCCGAATCCCCTCATGCCCGATTTCCCGCGCATGACACACTTCATCGAAACATTGCCGTATCAATTTT
>JARRMH010000380.1:0-3025 GCA_037386205.1 Woeseiaceae bacterium
CCCGTCGCTCGCGACCACGGTCCAGGTGCGGCTTGATGCGGGCGGGCAGATCGACCTTGGACATCTCGAAGCGCTGTGGCAGGACCCGCTGTACGAAAACCGCCAGCGTATCGGCTCGTTCTCGGCGGCGTCCAACGTCACCGGCATGCGCTCGGACGTGCGCAAGATAGCAAACCTGTTGCACAAGTATGGCGCGCTGGCGTGTTTCGACTTCGCGGCCTGTGCGCCGTACGTCGATATCGATATGAACCCGGAGCCGGGGTTCGAGGGCGAAGACCCGAGTCTCGACGCGATCTTCATCTCGCCGCACAAGTTTCTCGGCGGGCCGGGATCGAGCGGCGTGCTGGTGTTCAACGAACGTATCTATGACCGCAGCCTGCCTCCCAGCGTCAGCGCCGGGGGCACGGTTGATTACGTCGGCATGCAGGACCAGGATTTTATTTCCCGTATCGAGGAACGCGAAAAAGCCGGCACACCGGGCGTACTGCAGACGCTGAAGGCAGGGCTCGTGTTCGCGATCAAGGATGCCGTCGGCACGGACGTTATCGAAAAACGTGAGCATGAACTGACTGCCCGGGCATTGCGGAGCTGGGCAGAGACCGACAATATCGAGGTGCTCGGCAACCCGGACCCGGCCAGCCGCGTCGGTATCATCTCGTTCAACATACGGGACGAGAGCGGCAAGTACCTGCACCACAAGTTGCTGACCGTGTTGCTCAACGATCTGTTCGGCATCCAGTCGCGCGCCGGTTGCTCCTGCGCCGGACCCTACGGTCACCGGCTGCTCGACATCGACGAGCCGACCTCGGAGAAGTATCGCTCAGCGGTGCGGCAGGGCCTGTGCGGCCTGAAACCGGGCTGGTGCCGGGTCGGACTGCACTGGGTGATGGACGATGCGGAAGCCGACTATGTGATCGCAGCCGTGCACTTTCTCGCCCGCGAGGGGCACCGGTTCCTGAGTCTTTACGACTTCGACATGGCGACAGGCTCCTGGGTGCACCGGCATGCGACGGGGGACTTGCCGAGGTTCTCGCTCGAGGCGGCTTTGGATACGCAACAGGGTGAACCGGCGACCCTGACCCGGCCACTGCGCAAGCAACTGTATCGCCACTACCTCGCCGAAGCGCAGCGGGTGGCCGATCAGCTCAAGAACGAGCCGCAAGCCAAACTGAAATCGCTCGGCGATGAACTGGACGACCTGCAATTCTTCGCGCTGCCGGAGATCGAGCGGCCGTCGCACTGACTGCGGCGCGCGTCAGTTATTCTTCGCGCCCTGGTCGATCCAGAGCCCAATCGTCTCGATCATGTTGGCCGAGAGCATCGCGCCACGGCCCTCAGCGAACGATTCGTCATTGTGGGGCGGCATGCGAATCTCGGGGGCGGTCTTGCCCGCAACGACGAGGTAGAGCGCGCTCGACATGCGGCTGCCCGGCACGACGACCTGGCCATACTTCGTGCCGCTCATGACGCCGTCGTAGTCGGTCATCATGTACTGTGACGCGTTTGCGCCCTCGGCGGTCCCACTGTGACAGCGTACGCAGTGCGTCTCGAATATCGGTTGCACGTCGTTCGAGAAACTTACCTCGTTCTGCCCGCAGCCGACGACCGCGATTGCCGGAAGCGCTAGCAATAACTTGTTGATTGGCTTGACCATATCAAGATCCTCCCACCACGCGACTATGGGTTGCCGCGGCCCCGAGCGTCAATTGGGGGAAGTACGCACGGCAAAGATTCGCTCGAGCAAGATGTCGTCCGCGAGCGCGGCGCTGACGTCGGGAAAGCCGGGCGTGTCGGCGTAGTGGCGATAGAGTGGCATGAAGACCGGTTCGTTGAGCTGCGAGTCGAACTGCCGGAACAGGTCCTTACCGTCCCATTGCCGCTGGTTTGCGAGGCAGCACTGCCGGAAACGGGCGACGACAGTATCCAGTGATTCGGCGCCGCCGGAGCGCTCACGGAGTTGCATGTCGGCGAGCAGGGCAATGGCCGCGCCGCTCCAGTAGATCTTGTAGCGCGCACGCCGGATTCCCTCGAGGGCCGCTTCGTTCGGAGACAATTCGGGCCGTGACGCGCGGCCGCGTTCGAAACCCGAGGTCAGCTTCGCGATCGCCTGTTCGCGGGTGTAGTGACCGGCCCGTGCCATGAGGACATTCTGGTAATAGCTCGCGAATCCCTCGGATATCCAGCGTTGCCGCCAGTCGATCCGGGGCAGGAGCAGGTGGCTGAACTCGTGGGTAGCCTTCCAGTCTGCATAAAACTCGCCGATGGGTCGGTCGAGGTTGACAAAGAGATCGATCGCCATGCCGTCGCGCCGCGTCACCCGACCGAACGCCACGGCCGAGTCATTGCGATCGTCGTCCACCAGGCGAACCGTGATTTGCGGCCAGGGCAGGCTGCCGTTGACGTCGCCCACGCCGTGGGCGACTTGTCGCAGCCAGGTTGCAAACTCCTGCGCCCGTGCCTCCTCGACCGGCTCCGAGAAGTTGATTTGCAACGTCGTTCCGGCAGCAGGAACCTCCATGTGGTGCGTCAGGTTCGCCCAAACTGGCACGCAGGCGATTGCGAGAGCGAAGGCTGTAGTTAATCGCAGCATTATTCAATGATAAGTGACGAAAATTTGACAGTCTGTAACGATCTGTCACCGGACTGTCACGGCCCGGTCACGAACGGTTCGCATAAGACGAGCATCATCACGCCCGAGTCTTGGGCGAACATGGATTTGTCATGATCGATTACTTCGACGAACTGGAACTCGGTTTGTGCCTGCGCATCAATGCGCTCAGTCGAATGCACGGTGTACGCCGCTTCTTTACTGCCGTCTCGCGACTCGGTGACTGGCCCGCGTACGCGATTGTCGGCGTCGCATGCGCCACGTTGCTCGAAGGTGCGGGGTGGACTTTTGCATTGCAATCGGTGGCGACGGCCGTTATCGGCATAATCACTTATCGGGGTCTCAAGCATCGCTTGGTGCGCGAGCGCCCCTTTGTGACGCACATTGGAATCGTTGCCGCGACTGCGGCACTGGACC
>JARRMH010000381.1:0-3021 GCA_037386205.1 Woeseiaceae bacterium
CCGAGTCGCGGGTCGTTCACGGGCGTTCCCCCTTCATCGAGGCCGTAGTAGGCAAGCGCCGCGTCCGCATGCGCGCCGAAGATCTCGCGAACGACATTGCGCGCCACGTCGGCATTGGGAATGAAGGGGATCTCTTTCGCGTTCGCGCCGATGATCAGGGGAACGCGAACCGCCTCGTCGCGGGCGTACAGATCGAGCGGATCGCTGGTCAGAAACGCGCCGTCGTATTGCGCGGGTATGAACAGTTCGTCCCCGCGCGACGCCTGGGTCGACGCCTGCGCGGCGAGCAGCTTCTCGACCGGCAGCGCGCGAATCTGCGCGGCGGTGGCGTCGCGGTCGAGTCCGGCGCTCTTCACGATGAGCCGCCCGATCTCCTCCGCGTCTTTCAGTGAGAGCGTCGCCGTGCCGAAGTTGGAGGTGCCGCTCTGCTCGATGGCGCGATGAAACAGGCCGCGCGAGCCGGGAGACAGCAGGTGCATGCCCACGTGCTGTCCGCCGGCGGACTCGCCGAAGATGGTGACGTTGCCGGGATCGCCGCCGAACCGCGCGATGTTCTTCTGCACCCAGCGCAGGGCCGCCTGGTCGTCCATTAAGGCGTAGTTGCCGGAAGCGCCCTCGGAGGACTCCGCCGTGAAGGCCGGATGCGCCATGAAGCCGAGCGCACCCAGACGGTATTGCGAGGAGACCAGTACCACGCCCCGTTTGTGAAGGCTGCCCTCGATCACGTCCGCGGCGCCGCCGGCGACGTTGCCGCCGCCGTGGATCCAGACCATCACGGGCAGGGGCGCGTCGGGCGAAAGATCGGGCGTGCGGACGTTGAGATACAGGCAGTCCTCGGACATCGACTTCATCGCGAAGGCATTCCAGCCCTGATCCGGCTGTGGACAGGTCGGCGCCTCCTCGAGCGTGTCGCGCACGCCGTCCCACGGCTCGACCGGTTGCGGCGGCTTCCAGCGCCGCTCGCCCACCGGGGGCGCCGCGAACGGAATGCCGCGGAAGACGACCGACCCATCGTCGGTCACGGCGCCACGGACCCTGCCGGCGTCCGTTGCGATGACGGGGTTTGCGGCATCGGCGGCAGCTTCGGACCAGGCGGCGCTGCCAGCCGGCAGGCCCAGAGCCGCCAAGATCAGCATGATGGCGTGGATTCTCATTTCTTCCCTCGATGTGCTTTCAGGATGGAAGCCTCCTACGCGGGCCCGGGACCTCTCCACGGCCGCCCCGACAATAGCGAATTCGCGTGTCGGTGGTTCAACCGAGCCGCGCAGCGGCGACAGACGCACGTAGTGCGCCCGAAGGGCGAGCGTAGCTAGTCCATTCCGCCCCTGGCCACCAATCTTACTACTGGTGTTTTGCCCACTGATGCCCGTCCTGCGTCATGGGCATCAGCTTAGCGCCGGCAGCGATAGGCCATTGGCCTGGCCGGCGGGCGGTCGATTCCTTGTGCTGTCAGTGTGCTCCAGAGTAACGGGTAATCACGTGCCTCAAAACTGCGATAGGTGTGATATCCACTTAGTGCGACCAGGTTTTCCGGTGTATCCAGCGGGCGCAGCAAATCGTGAGCCCGATCGTCAAAACCGAGCGTCTTGAGGAGCAACCACTGCGAGCCGGAATCCTGTTCCAGGGCGGTATATATCTCATCGGCCTCGGCGATACGCCCTTCCGCACAGGCTTGACGTACCCGCATGAACAGCACACCGACTTCATCACTCGAACGCTCTTCATACATCTCAATGAGGCCAGCAGCGCGGCTGACCTGTCCAGCGGCAAGCAATGCGCGGTGAGATTGATATATGACATTTGCCGACGGGTTTGGCGATCGCAACATCTCGTCGACGAGCTTGATGGCCTCGTTCGCATCGGCACGTGACGTATTGCCGATAATTGCGCCATCGCTAACATCAATTGCGGCCTCGAGGGAGTGGGTTTTGAAACCTGCCTCGACCGACTTTTCGAATTCTCCCACGACCTGGTACAGCTGATTGAGCCAGGCCCAGCCGATACGCCGGTCCGGCGCAATCTCGGTCATTTTCTGAGCGTATGAAATCTGCTCTGTCAGGCGCAGATCAAACGCTGCAGCACGCATTTCCGCTTCAATGCGAGTCATATCGGTTCGTGCGTATTTAATCGCAGCTGCGATAGCGGCGTCATAACGTCTTCGTCGTTCAGCACGGGGCATTACGGTTGGATCGTACTCAATCGCCGTCGGGTCCAGTTGTTTCTGCCACAGTTCTGCAAGCTTAAGCTGGGCGTCGGCGAAGCTCGGATCTATTGCCACGGCGTCTTCAAAAGCAGCAATAACCTCATACGCTCTGCCGATGTCGTTGCGACTCGATACCTCGTGATCCAGCGCCAGAGCCTGCAGGTAGGTTTCCCAGGCTTCGACGGAACGCGTGCCTGCAGCGACCATGCGGGCGAGTTCATGCGGATCGATCGCGGTCTGCAATGCTTTGGCAATCTGGAAGGCGAATTCTTCCTGGACTTTTATGGAGTCCTCTGTGCCGCCATCGAATGTTTCTGACCAGAGGTGCTTGTCATCCGCCGCGCGAATAAGCTGCGCAGTTACTCGCAAACGGTCACGGTCGCGACGCACCGAGCCTTCGAGTATGTGGTCGACGTCCAGTGCTTTGGCTATTGATGGAATATCCTCGGTCGTATCGCGGTACGCGAACGAAGATGTTCTGGAGGCAACCAGCAGATCGGATGTCCGGGCGAGCGAGTTGAGAATCTCTTCGGTAAGCCCGTCGGCAAACCATTTCTGATTGCCGTCGGGGCTGAAGTCATCGAATGGCAACACAGCAATCGACTTGGTTACCGGAGCGATCGGCGCCGGTGCGCGATAAATCTTGTCCCAGGTCAACCAGCCAGATGCGATCACCAGCGTTACAATCGTTACGGCATTCAATATACGACCAGCATGCGGGTCCTTCGTTGCATCCCTGGGCACTTCATGTGCCTTCTTCATTCCCTCAGGAGTTAGTTCGAAAGCCCAGGCGAGAAAAAGCGCTACTGGCAAGCCCA
>JARRMH010000382.1:0-2990 GCA_037386205.1 Woeseiaceae bacterium
CTGTCCACCGTCGACAGCACCGGCGGCAATTCCGGCTCACCGACGATCAACGGCCGCGCGGAGCTCGTCGGGCTGCTGTTCGACGGAACGTACGAAAGCATCATCTCGGACTGGGATTTCCTGCCGGACAAGACCCGCTCGATTCACGTGGACGTGCGTTACATGCTCTGGGTCATGGAGCAACTCGGCGGCGCGGAACGGCTGCTGGAGGAGATGGGGGTCGGCGAGTGAAACCAAAGCCCCGGCCAGCCGGGGCCCGGCCCGTGTAACAGGTCACTTCTGCCGCCATGGCGCCGGCACGGTGCCTGGCGTCCGGCGACGGGGTCAGCGCTTCCTGTAGGCCTGCAGCACACTTTTTTCCCGTTCCGGTTTGATTCCCGTTCTGAGTTCGGCCTGTTTCTCGACGGGTCGTGTTCTGTGCCACGCGAGCGTATCTGCCGCCGTCACGGCCAGAGGGCGATAGGTCAGACCCGACGCCACGGCATGACTGTTGTCGACAGCCGCCAACGGGTCCCCGGGCGTCCAGATCGGCATATCCGAGTAAGGTTGCACGCCCTGTTCCCGTAAGAAGGGCGCAGGAACCCAGGTGAATTCCGTGGCGCGTGTCGTCACGGCGCGAATGCCGTAGAGCATTTCCGCCATGGACAACGGAGTCGCCAGACCGACCCCGTTGTAGACGCCGGACTGACTGTTTTCAGCCAGCCTGACGATCCACTCCGCCAGGTCCCGCACATCGATGACCTGGACCAGGTCGGTTCCATCGCCGGGTGAAAGCACCTCCCCGCCCTTTTCGATACGCACCGGCCAGTAGGTGAATCGATCGGTGGGGTCTCCGGGACCCACGATGTATCCGGGCCGCACGATGGTACAGCGCCCGGGAAACGCAGCCTGGGCCAGTCGTTCCGACATGACCTTTGTCGGGCCATAGGGAAGCTCCTCGCCCTCCTCGAAATCGTCCGGTGGCTCAGCCAGGGCGCTGTCGATGGTGTATTGCGGGCCCGAATAGGGCTTATCCAGAAAATCGTAGCCAACGGCTTCGCCGGCATAGGCAGAAATGGATGAAACAAAAAGGTAGTGCTCGACCTTCTCTCGCAGCAACTCTGTGGTGAGTTTGACCCACCGGTAATCCCGCGCATTGTTGTCCAGCACCACGTCCCAGCGACGACCCTCGAGGGCATCGAGATCCCCCGAACGATCGCCCACGAGGTGCTCGACATCAGGCAGATCGGCCGCGGTTTTCCCACGGGTGAAAATGGTGACTTCGTGGCCCCGCTCCACGGCGTAGCGCACCATGGGCGGGCCGATAAAACCGGTTCCGCCGAGAACAAGAATGCGCTTTTTGTTCGGACTCATGGAGGCTGAAACGGATGAGGCAGAAGCGGCCAATGGCAGCGCTGTTCCCATTGCCAGGCCCAGGCTCGCCACACTGCTGCCGGTCAGGAATTGTCGTCTTTTCACGTTTTTATGTCCTCCCATCACAAGATGAATCATTAATGCCTGGCCGGGCAGTAGATCGTCTGCGTCGCGTCGGGTCGGCGCTCCAGTTGCTCGAAGCCGAAACGCGTTGCTCGACCGACGGCACCTTTTGAATGTGACACTACCGTAATCGCGCCTGTCAAACCGCCCGGGCTTCCGATAAACGGTTTTGCGACGATCGGGCGCTGACGCCGGCTCTCAGGCGCAATCGCCGGCCTTGATCGGTGATGAAACACCCGCTTTCACGCTTGTTCACGGGCGCAGTAGTCTTCGAGCTTCGCGCGCAGTTCACGGCGCAGCTCCGCATTGCCGCCCGTGAATGGAAAGACGGTCGTCACGTGGGGTTCACGGTCAAAGTAGAACCCCCCGCTGAACGCCTGCGCGGCCGGATCGGAAGCCAACCAGACGATGGTGTCAGCACCCTGCTCCGGGGTGCGCAGAAAGGCGCGCATCAAACGATGGAAGCCGGGCAATGAATCCTCCACGCCGGGCGTGTCGGCCCATCCGGGGTGCATCGCGTTGACCGCGACGCCACAGCCGGCGAGATCTTCGGCCCATTGCTCCGTCAACACCATCAGGGCGCGCTTGGCGCGCGCATAGGCGCGGCTGCCGTCGAAGTCACCGCGTTCGTACTCGAGGTCGTCAACCTCGAGTCCGCTCAGATACATGCCGCCGGAAAGCACATTGATGATGCGAGCGGGGGCTGACGCACGGAGCCGCGGCAACAACGATTCGGTGAGAAGATAGGGGGACAGCAGGTCCGTCGCGAAGGTTTGCTCGAGTCCTTCGGCCGTGAGTTTGCGTTCGGCGGGCAGAATCGCCGCATTGTTGATCAGCACGTGAATGGCGTCCTCGTCCTCGAGCAGCCGATCCGCAAGGTCACGCACATCGGACATCAGGCTCAAGTCGGCGAGTTGCACCGCGATGTCATCGTTGCCGCTGGCTGCAGCGACCTCCGCCTGAGCGCTCTCGGCCTTTTCGGGATCGCGGCCTACCATTACGATCCGCGCCCCTAACCCGGCCAGACTGCGGGCCGTGGCAAGCCCAAGCCCGGAAGTGGCGCCCGTGATGACGACCGTTTGTCCCTCCATCGAGATTTCTGCAGTGCTCCAGTTGCGTTTTCGGCACGCATAGCCGAACCGCGTAAATCCCAATGCGCCCGGCAAGATCATGCGATCCATCAGAGAATTGAACAGGCTTGGAGTGCTCATGCGACAGCACCTCTCTCGGCGGTCATCAACAGATTATCAGGCCCATGATGGCACGGGAGCCACCGTCGTGATTGCCGGCCCCGCGCGTTCTTACAAAGCGCATCGAATTCTTCTTCGGGTCGAAAGTCGCACTGAGGACATCCTCCAGGCCAGTGACCGCTTCCGCGCGGTAAGCGGAACTCAATCAGGTGTGAATCTCGCGGGTGCCAAGTTCTCTTATCGGCCAGGAGCAGTCATTCGATCTGCTGATAAATCTGGTTCAGATTACCGCAAGTGTCATCAATAACAGCGAATTTGACGAGG
>JARRMH010000383.1:0-2984 GCA_037386205.1 Woeseiaceae bacterium
TGGTTGCCATCGCAGCACTCATCAACTGGGAGATGTCCTGGCGCTCGATGGCGTCGGCAAACACGGTCGCAGCCTCGTCCAGGTAACGATCGCGCCCGGCGGCGAATTCGTGCTCTTCGGCCAGCAACTGGTTCAAGGCGTCTTCTGCCTCGGCAATGCGTGCGTCGGCTTCGTCCTGCCGGGCCTCGGCTTCCTCGAGAGCGGCTCTCGCTGCTGCAACCTGTGCCGCGTCGGCGGCACGCTGTTCGATAGCCTGCAGCTTTTCGACCTGTTGCTCGGCCTCTTCGCGAGCCTGATTGGCATGTTCCTGCAAGCGCCTGGGAATTTCGAGCAGCATCCAGTAATTTGCCCGCGCATCCTTGTAACCACACTTGCGGGCAATCCAGGCGTCGAACAAACGGGCGAGGGGATTGGCGCGGTACTCGGAGGTGCCGTAACGTCGCTCCCACAGATACATGAACAGTTCGTCGCTCTCGTAGGGCTTGCCCTTCTCCTGCCGGTCCGCGAGCGCGGTCTGGGCCTTTTCCTCGGCGCTGACCGCGATGGCCTGGTATCGCTCGGTCGTCTCGAGTTGCGCCGCAAACGCGGGGTCGCTTTGCAGCGCCTGCTGCGCGGCGGCTTCGCGTTCCGCGAGCGTTCGGGCCGCAGCCTCCACGTCGTCGTGGATTGCCGTTCTCTCGGTTTCGCGGTCGTGCAGCGCGCTGCGCGCACCGGCAAGTCGCTCGGCGAGCGTTGCCAGGACCTGTTCACGCTCGGCGAGGATGTGCTTTGCCCTTTGCTCCAGGGCATCGAGCCGGGCGTCCATCTCTTTGCGCCTCACGGTGTCCAGCCGGGAAGCAGCCAGTCGTCGGATCGCGTCCGCCTGTGCTTCCCGGTTGCGCGCGACGGCCATCGCCGATCGTTGCTGGGCATGGGACAGTGTCGCGAGGCGCTGGCGCGCATCGCCGAGCTGTCCGTCGATCATGCCGAGCATTTTTCGTCCCTGCAGCACGTTCACCACTCCGTAATCGTGCCGCCGCTCGTCGGTATCTTGTATACCGGGTCGAGCAGACCGGCTTCTTTCATGCCGACGACAAAGTCCTGGATGATGCCGTCGTCGCGCTTGTCCGCGGCGACAGCCTCGAAGGTCTCCTCATCGACGCGGATGCCCCACTGGTTCACTTCATAGATGCGCCCGTCTTCCTCGTTGCGTACCCGGCGCGTCACGACGTTGCCCCGGCTGTCCACGGCTTCGACGATGAGATAGTAGTTGCGTGCGTCGGGATTCAGGTCCGGTACGCGCCAGATGCCGGACAACTCGTCGGGGCGGGACACGATGCGGATCTCGTAGCTGCGATCGAGGTCGGCGGCAAGGCTCTCGAGGTCAGCAACACCGCGGGCCGCGGCCGCGAAGTCGTCGTTCGCAATCGCGGACTGCGCCTCGCTGCGCAACGCCGCGGCACGTTGCGTCGCCTCATCGCTGTTCGAGACCGAGATGGCACGAGTGTAAGCGGACTCGACCTGCTCCGGGAGATCCGCGTGGCGCTGCGCCTCGGGTAACTGGACGAAGTAAAACCAGGCGAACCAGACGACCAGACCGAGCAGGAGCAACAGCAGCAGCGGCCGGAGCCAGCGGTCCCGATGCACGTACAGGCGAGCGAGCGCCAGGCTGAAGCCCCCTTCGGGTGGAGAATAGGCAAAGCGTTCCTGCTCGAGCGCGTCCACACCCGCCTCGAGGGCGGCGTCGGTGACCTCAATACCTTGCGCCGTGTAGATATCACGCAGGCGCTCGATCAGGCTGGCCCGCCGGGCCTCGGCGTTCAGTTCGCGGTCGACCAGGTGCTCGCGATGCCGGACCGTATCGACGACATCCATCGCGACCATCAGGTCTTCCAGGGGACGGGCCTGGGTGCCTTCGGTCACTGTTGCCACGGCTTAGGTGCCCGTAGGCGGCGGCAGCGTGTTGCCCTGTTCGATCAGCCTGGCGAGGCGCTGCTTGCCCTGTTCGACCGAATCGTTGATTTCCTTCGAGTTGGTCGTCGAGAGCTCCCGCATTTCCTCGATGATCTCGCGCGAACGTGCCTGGAAATTGACGACGGAGTCGACAAGTTTCTTGACCGCGTCGGCGCGGATCGTCGGTCCGTAACCGGCCTTCACCGCGGCCTCCTGAACCTTGCCGCCGATATCGGACAGGTCTTCGAGACTCTTCGAGACACCGTCCTTCATGGCTTCGAGCGTTTCAGTGCTCTCGTGCAGGCCGAACAGCCCGGTGAACGATGCCGTCAGGGCCGTCAGCACGCTCTCGTTGGTGCCGAAGAACATGATGGCCTGCTTGTACACGCGTTCCTTGGCGCTCGTCGTCTGCAGCAGGCGGGCCATAATGACCTCGGACGTGTTGTAACCGACGGTCAGGTTGTCTGACAGGTCCGTGGCGATCTGGTACCGGTCCTCGTGCGCCTGCAACTCTCGCAGCTTCTCGTCACGCGCGAGTTCGAGGCGCGCGCGCTCGGCAAGGTCGTCGCCTTCGTAGTTCGCCACGGTCTCGTGGGCGGTGGCGAGTGCCTTTTTGGCCATGTCCCAGCGTTGTTCTGCCTTGTCGAGGACTTCATGTGCAAGCACCTCGGACTGCTTGAGTGCGCCGCGAAAGTCCTGGTAGGCCTCGAGGATCGCTTGCTCACGCTCGATCTGGTCGCGGGAATCATCCGCAACTTCCAGGTAGGTACTCTTGATCTTGTCGAAACGATGCGCAATGTCGCCGCGGGTGGCTTTCATCCACACGTTGGCGATGCGTTCGAAGGTATCGATCTCGCCGTCCTCGACCTGCTCGACCATCGACTTCGCGTCCTTGCGGATCGAGTCGAACGAGTCGGTAATATCTTCGTAACGTTCGCCAAGCTTCATGGACGAGACCTGTTCGCGTACGACCTGGTTGAAGAGCGACATCTGGCTGAGCGTTCTCGCGATGGCCGTAACGTTGGCTTCGTCGACCTCGGTCAGGCGGTCCA
>JARRMH010000384.1:0-2958 GCA_037386205.1 Woeseiaceae bacterium
GGCGATCGTAGAGGCGTACGTCGGCATCGATCGCATGATCGCAGGAGACCCAGTGGATCGTTCCCTTCACCTTGCGATCCGACTGCCCGGATCCGCTGCGCGTGTCGGGGTCGTAGCTGCAATGCAGCTCGACGACGTTGCCGTCGTCGTCCTTGATGACCTCGTCACACCGGATGATATACGCGAACCGCAGTCGCACCTCGCCACCCGGTTTCAGGCGGAAAAACTTGCGCGGCGCATCCTCCATGAAGTCGTCCTGCTCAATCCAGATTTCCCTCGAGAACGGCAGCTCGCGGGTGCCGAAATCGGGATTGGCCGGATGATTCATAGCCTCCATCATTTCGACCTCACCATCCGGATAGTTGGTCAGCACGACCTTGAGCGGCCGCAGGACGGCCATCCGGCGCGGCGCCGCGTCGCCGAGCACGTCGCGAACGCAGGTCTCGAGCGCGCCCATTTCGATGAGCTTGTCCTTCTTGGTAACGCCCGCGCGAAGTACGAACTCGCGCAGCGCTTGCGGCGGATAGCCGCGCCGCTGCATTCCCGAGATCGTCGGCATGCGCGGATCGTCCCAGCCGGAGACGATTCCTTCCTCGACGAGCATGCTGAGCTTGCGCTTGCTCGTGATCGCATAGGCGAGATTCAGGCGCGAGAACTCGATCTGCCGCGGCCGGTGTTCGGGCTGCAACTGGTCGAGGAACCAGTCGTACAGCGGGCGGTGGTCTTCGAACTCGAGCGTGCACAGGGAATGCGTGATGCCCTCGTATGCATCCGACAGACCGTGCGCAAAATCGTACATCGGGTAGATGCACCACTTGTCGCCGGCATTCTGGTGGGGCACGTGGCGAATGCGGTAGATCGCGGGATCGCGCATGTTTATGTTCGGCGAGGCCATGTCGATCTTGGCCCGCAGGACGTGCTCGCCGTCGGCGAATTCGCCCCGGTACATCCGCTCGAAGAGATCGAGATTTTCCTCGACGCTGCGGTCCCGGTACGGGCTGTTCCTGCCGGGCTCGGTTAGCGTGCCGCGGTACTTACGAATCTCCGCGGCGCTCAGACTGTCGACGTAGGCGACCCCTTTCCGGATCAACTCGATCGCGGCCTCGTGCAGCCGATCGAAATAGTCGGATGCGTGGGTCAGACGATCACCCCAGTCGAACCCGAGCCAGCGCACGTTGTCCTTGATCGCCGCGACGTACTCCGGGCTCTCCTTGCCGGGATTCGTATCGTCGAGGCGCAGGAACGTGCGCCCGCCCGTCTCCTCGGCAACGCCAAAGTTGAGGCAGATCGACATGACGTGGCCAATGTGCAGGTAGCCGTTGGGCTCCGGCGGGAAGCGCGTCACGATCTCGGCGTGCTTGCCCGATTCACGGTCGTCATAAATGATCTTGCGAATAAAATCGCGTTGTTCGACTTCACTCATGGAGGCGAATTGTACGCGAAGTAACTTATTCAAAAAGAGGTAATTCGCGTACAATACCGCGCCTTTGCAGCCCACAGTTTCGACGATGCCAAACATTAGCCTGCCTGACGGTTCCGAACGTCAGTTCGACAATTCCACCAGCGGTGCCGAGATCGCCGCGAGTATCGGCGCTGGACTCGCCCGTGCGGCCGTGGCGGTGCGCGTCGACGGCGAGCTCTGGGATCTCACCCGGGAGATCGACGCAGACGCCAGCGTAGAGATCGTCACGCGGGAATCCGACGATGGCGTCGAACTGCTGCGGCACGATGCGGCCCATGTGCTGGCCGAGGCCGTCAAGGAACTCTGGCCGGAGACGCAGGTTACGATCGGCCCCGCTATCGAGAACGGCTTCTATTACGATTTCTCGCGCGAGGAGCCCTTCACCGAGGCGGACCTCGAGACCATCGAGGCGCGCATGAAGGAAATCGTCGATCGCGACGAGGTCATCGAACGCGAGGTCTGGAACCGTGACGAAGCCGTCGAATTCTTTCGCGACATGGGCGAGGAATACAAGGCCGAAATCATTGCCGACATCCCCGCGGAGGAAAACATCACGCTGTATCGGCAGGGCGACTTCATCGACCTGTGCCGCGGCCCGCACCTGCCTTCCACGGGCAAGCTGGGCAAGGCTTTCAAGTTGACGCATGTGTCCGGAGCATACTGGCGCGGCGATTCGAACAACGAGATGCTGCAGCGGGTTTACGGCACGGCATGGGCCAGCGACAAGGCACTGCGCAAATACCTGCACATGCTGGAGGAGGCGGAGAAGCGCGATCATCGTCGCCTCGGCCGCGTCATGGATCTGTTCCATTTCCAGGAAGAGTCCCCCGGCGCCGTCTTCTGGCACCCGCACGGATGGACGCTGTTCCAGGCACTCGTGTCCTACGTGCGCAAGCGCAATGCGGAAGCCGGGTACCAGGAGGTCAACACACCGGAAATCGTCGCCCGCACGCTGTGGGAGCGCTCCGGGCACTGGGACACTTTCGGTGAGAACATGTTCGTCTCGGAGACCGTCGACGGGCGCACGTTCGCAATCAAGCCGATGAATTGCCCGGGCCACATCCAGGTATTCAACCAGGGGATCAAGAGCTACCGCGACCTGCCGTTGCGGCTGGCCGAATTCGGCAAGTGCCATCGTTACGAGCCGTCGGGCGCACTCCACGGCATGATGCGCGTGCGTGCGTTTACCCAGGATGATGCTCATATCTTCTGCACGCCCGAGCAGATTACGGAGGAGTCGATCGCGGTATCCAACCTTATCCTCAGCATCTACGAGGACTTCGGTTTCGACGATGTGCGCATCAAGTTCGCCGACCGGCCGGACGTCCGGGTCGGTGCCGACGAGGTCTGGGACCAGGCCGAAGCGGCTCTCCTGAAGGCACTCGAGGTGGGTGGGCTCGACTATACGCATAACCCCGGTGAGGGCGCGTTCTACGGACCGAAGATCGAATTCGTATTGCGCGACGCGATCGGGCGCGACTGGCAATGCGGTACCC
>JARRMH010000385.1:0-2953 GCA_037386205.1 Woeseiaceae bacterium
GCTGGCGCGCGGCCTCCCGCGGCCCGGGCATGGCCTCGGTCCCACGCGCACGACGCAGGCGCTGGAGCGCAGGAAAGGCCTGGGCATCTGCCTTCTCGCACAGGTAATCCATCATCGGCGTATCGGCGATTCTATGTGGCTGCAACTCGTTCTTCATTTGGCAAACAAGTGGCCTATTCTGGCGTGCAGACTGCTCCGAATAGAATCCGGCAGCCGGGTAATACCCAGTCGATCGAGCATCGTGTCTTTGGCAATCATTTCATGTCGTGCAAGGTGCACAACAAATTCAGAGTCTTTCGGTCGTTGTGCAACCAGTTTTGAAATCGCAAGATCGTGGACCTCAAGGCAAAGGCCGGTCACTCCGTTAGTGTTTTCATTGCGTACAACAATCAGACGGTTTTGCCATCCGTCGGGCAACACCGCTGTCTCCTCTCCCACACCCTGCGCATAGTATCCATGCATTTCATGAAAAGACGAGCCTTCCCCGATGGCGCCATCCACCATGTCGGCATGCTCTGGTTTGTTCTTTGGGTAGATGTCGGCCTCCATGGAGGCAAGCAAACTCAGAGGTGCGTCTGGAAATTGACCCAGGATAGCCTGGCTGCCAATGATGACTATCTCATCGTCGCCAGCGATTTCTCCGCTTGCCCGGATAAGATGTTCAAGCTCGGAACGCCGCATAAATCTGCTCTCGCTCCTCGTCAGTCAGTATGCCGGCAAACGGAGACGATGAGCGAAGCCTGGTCGCCTCTTCACTCATACTGGTTATGAACTCCGCTATCTCCGGCCACGGACGCTCGAGTATCTCTTGCCACTCGTCGAAGTACCGTGGCTGATGGCCTTTCGACTTTGCACTCCAGCGCCTCAGATTGCTCTTCGCCTTGTCAATCAACCGTGGATCGCGAGCAATTTTCCGGGCAATTCGGCAATGCAATGCAAGGCTGCGAGCATCGAGGATTCGGTGGTCTGAGTAGGGTCTGCCTGCGCCCCCGTCTTCAGGCTCCCACCGTCGAACCAATACCAAACCGGCATCGCGTTTGCGTTTGCGATAGGCACGCATGCGCTCGGCGGCTGACTTTGCATACGCCTTTTTGGGGCGCCCTCTTGGTTTGGTCTCGCCTTTCATATATTTAATGTAACGCGTTACGTTAAATATGGCAACACGAACGGCAAATGTGCGACATTGCCTTACCCAGTTTTCATAAGCCTCGGAACCAATGCTGAAATTCCGAAACAGTCGATCCAGTTCATCATGGACGCGACGGAGATGCGGCAAGTCAGTGCTGCTTGCCGCCTTCAAGAAAGCCGTTCACGTCGAGCCAGTGAATGAACGCATCGAACCACGTATTGCTGGTCCTGTCCGGGTTGCCCAGCCCGAAGCCGTGCCCGCCATTCTGGTAGAGGTGAAATTCGACGGGAATTCCAGCATCGAACCATGATTTGACCAGGCCGAACTCGCCACCGAACAGGAAGTCGTCCGTTGCAATCGCCGCAAACATGGGCGGCGCATCCGCAGGCACCTCGACGGCGCCCATCCCGCCGTAAATCGGCCCGATGAACGCGAGATCGACGACGTCGGAATTGAGCGTGGTATGCATCGTCAGGCCGGCACCGGCAGAAAAGCCAATCATGCCGATCCGGTCCGTATCGACACCCCACTCATCGGCGTTCGCGACGATCATCGCGTAGGCCGCTTCGGCATCTTCCAACTGGTTGGTGAGGTCCCAGCGCGGCGGCCGGCGGGGGCCTTCTTCACCGCCGCCCTCGGCTGCGTCGAAGCGGCGGTTCATCTGCTCTGCGAACTGCTCCAGCGTATCCGCCGTCGGCTGCAGCCTGTATTTAAGGACGAACGCGTTGATCCCCTTGGCAGCAAGCGCCTCGGCGACTTCCCAGCCCTCATTGCCCATGGACAGCCACATGAAGCCGCCGCCGGGCGCAACAATGACGCTCGCGCCATTCGCTATCGCGGGATCGGCCAGGAACGGCGTCAGGGTGGCGTTGGAAATATTGCGCGCCATCGGGTCGCCCCACTGGCGGAACCAGGATTCTTCGGCTGTTTGATCCGCCACGCCGCCCGTCTCCAGAGGGATGGCACCCGGCTCGGCCGGCGCCTCCATCGGATACATGGTCCCGTCCTGCGCCAGGGCCGGCAAGGCCACGCAGCCGGCAAGCAACGCGGCCGCAAGGAACGTTCGTAGGGTCATGGTGTCTCCTTTTTCTCGATGGACCGGGTGGCCGGCAGGGTTCGGGGCGGGACGCTGACGCCGGCGTCGGTCTGCTCCACCGGCTCGAGCGTGCCGTCTTCATTATGGTAGAGATACTCTACCCGCACCGACCGCCGGCCGAGCGCCCCCTCGATGCCCGCAATCGTCTGCGACGCGTCGTGATAGAACAGGTACCACTGGCCCTCGAACTCAACAATACCGGGATGGATCGTGAAGCTGTTCTCGCCCGGTCCGGTCAGCATGCCGCGATAGGTCCAGGGGCCGGTGATGGCCGGCGCGGTCGAGTAGTGGATCTGCTCATCGGTACTGACCGACTCATCGATGCCGGCATAGGTCAGGTAGTAAGTGCCCGCGTGCTTATGCAGCCACGGGCCTTCCTCGAAATGCGTGATCTCGGCGGTCCGGATCGGGCCTGCGAGTTCCGTCATGTTGCGCGCGAGAGGCGCATAGTAGAGCTGCCCGTTGCCCCAGAATATCCAGGCGCTGCCGTCATCATCGATCAGCACCGTCGGATCGATATCATCCCATGAGTGGGTTGCGGCCCTCGTCATATCGTTCGTGACGAGCGCCGAACCGCGGGCATCGACAAAGGGGCCGGTGGGCGAATCCGAAACCGCCACGCCGACGGCGAAACCGGGCTTGGTGTCGTTGTGTCGCACCGTCGTATAAAACCAGTACTTGCCGTCTTTCTTCACCATGTGCGAGGCCCAGGCGTTGCCGGTGGCCCA
>JARRMH010000386.1:0-4593 GCA_037386205.1 Woeseiaceae bacterium
CGAACTTCGGTCAGCGTCGGCGCATCAGGATCTTCGTCGACCGTGTTGTGAACAACGCGCACGCGGTCCAGGTACTCCTGGGCGTCATATTGCACCACGGCAACCGGAACACCGTGCGGGGTTGCCGCAACCGTCGTCACGTGGTCGCGAAGGTGTCGATTGAGCGGCGCGCCGGTGGCATCCAGCTGGGTATCGAGCAAGTCGACCAGCCGTTCATCGGCCGGCTGTTCGTCGTCTTCCAGCGGCGCATGCGCTTCGAAGTACAGCGAGCCGTCCCGTTGCCCGAACTGATACGGCTCATTGACGATGGTTACGGACTCGCCGATATCGACCAGCTCGTAGAGGTACTCGATGTTCTCCGGGTACAGGCGCACGCAGCCGTGGCTCACGCGCATGCCGACGCCGTAGGGCTGATTCGTGCCGTGGATCAGGTAGCCGGGCATATCCAGCTTGAGTACCCGGTTGCCGAGAGGGTTGTCGGGTCCGGGCGGCACGATTGCCGGCAGCGGGTTGCCCAGTTCGGCGTGTTCCTTGCGGACCGAAGCGGGCGGCCACCAGCTCGGGTCCCTGGCTTTCGAGACGATCGTCGTTTGACCCACGGGCGTTTCCCACCCGACCCGGCCGATGCCGATCGGATAGGTCAGTACATACGGGGTCTCGCCTTCCGCCGTCGCCGGGAAATAGAAGAGCCGCCGGGTGGCAATATTGAGAACGACGCCCGAACGCTCGCTGCGAGGCAGAACGTACTGTGTCGGCAGAACGATCGCCGTTCCCTCACCCGGCAACCAGGGATCGACCCCGGGATTGGCCGCGACGATCTCGTCGTATCCGAGACCGTACTCACGTGCAAGGTCGGACAACGTGTCCTGACCCCGGGCGAATACCACCTGGGGTTCACCGATGACACCCTGTTGCTCATCGACAAGCGAAAACCGGTTCGGGTCCAGCGGAACCTCAACCGGACGCTCGTCCAGCGGTATGGGTTGCGCGCCCTGCTCCGGCCCGAGGGAAGACAGGAAATCCTCGAGCGAGGCGCAGCCGCCGAGTGCGGCGAGCGGCAACAGAATCAGGCAACGCCGAAAGATCAATTGGCCGACGACTCGTCGTCTTGCGGCTCATCGACGAAGCGCGGGCTCCTGCCGCCACAGTCGGGCAAGCGGCCCTCGGCCTTCGCCTTGTTGTACAGCGGCAGCGTCTTTTGCCACTGATTGATCAGGTTTTCGATACGCGTTTCGGAAGCCGGGTGCGTCGACAGGAACTCGGCCGGCTTCTTGCCGCCACTCGCGTCCATCCGCTGCCAGAGCGGCACGGACTCGCGCGGGTCGAATCCTGCCTTGGCCATGTACTCGAGGCCAATTACGTCGGCTTCCGTTTCCTGGCCGCGCTTGTACGGCAGTGAAATGCCGAATGCTGCACCGGCCGCCAGCGCCTGCTGTGCGGTATAGGTCGCACCCGAATACCCGCCGCCGAGAATAATCGCCACGGCATTGATGCCGAAATTCGTCAATCCCGCCTGCTTGGCACGGTTGACCGAGTGCTGGGCCGTTACGTGCGCGATTTCGTGCCCGATCACGGTGGCGAGCTGGTGTTCGTTTTCAGTCACCTTGAGGATCCCGCTCAAAACCCCGATCTTGCCGCCCGGCATGGCGAACGCGTTGACCGACTCGCTCTCGAAAATCGCCAGCTCCCATTCGATATCGTTGAACGGCGGTTCCAGAACTTCGACGACCGCCTGCGCGACACAGGCCACGAAATCGATGGTCTCGCGGTCGGTCACAAGCGGCATGCTGGCGCGCATCTGGTTGAATGCCCGCGCGCTTTCCGCCTCCATTTCGGCGCGCGTCTGCTGTGATGGTTGCGACGAGCACGCGGCCAGCGACAGCCCCGCGACAATGGCGGGTAGCAGATATTTGAATCGACGCATAAGCATGAAAACTCCCTGGTAACTCGCAGGATTATAGCCTCTCGACAGAGGCCCGGCCTGCCCAAATTTTGACCACTTCGGGCGGCCCCGGGTTCCGTCTCTAACGTGGCAGGCGCGACTCGAACTTGTGGCGCCAGCGAGCCGCGTCCGCGCGCTCGATCGCCGTCTCGACATTCTGCAGTACCCGTTTTTGCAACGGCTGCTTGACCTTGTATTTCACGTGATAGAGGTCGCGATCCGCCACCTTGGCGCCAAGCACCTCGTCGCTGGTCCTGATCTCGTCGGCCAGGCCGAGTTCGAGCGCGCGGGTCCCGTACCAGTGCTCACCCGTGGCGACCTTGTCAAGATCGAGCCCGGGACGGTATTTCTCGATCGCGTCCTTGAACAATGTGTGCACGTCTTCGAGCTCGTCCTTGAGCTTGGCACGGTCCTCGTCCGTGTTCTTGCCGAACATCGTGACCGTGCGCTTGTACTTGCCCGCCGTGATTTGCTCGAAGTCGACGCCGTGACTGTCCAGCATTCGATTGAAGTTTGGAATCTGCGCCAGCACCCCGACAGACCCCAGGATCGCGAACGGCGCTGCCATAATCCTGGATGCAACGCAGGCCATGAGGTACCCACCGCTGGCCGCCACCTTGTCGACGCAAACGATAAGCGGGATGTCGCGATCGCGGACGCGAGCGAGCTGCGACGCGGCCAGGCCGTGCTCATGCACGAGACCGCCGTGATTCTCGAGACGCACGATAACCTCGTCGTCCGGAGTCGCAACAGCGAGTATCGCGCTCACTTCTTCGCGCAGTGAGGACACCGCACTCGCCTTGAGGTCGCCCTTGAAATCGACCACGAAGCTGCGCGGCTTGCCGGACGGTTCCTTGCTCTCGGCCTTCTCTTCCTTCTTGCGTTGCTTGTCCGCCTTCTTGCGCTCGTCCTTCGTGGCAACCGCCTTGCGCAGCACGTCCGCGAGGCTGCGGTACTTCTTGTTCAGGTTTTCGACCTCGAGTCCTTCGTGGCTCGCCTTCTTCTGCGAAGAAGGCGGACAAGCAACGCAAGAAGGAAGAGAAGGCCGTAGTCGGCAAAAAAACCGGCCATGCTCAGACTGCCAGGCCGACGTTGTTTTTCTGCAGTACCTGTTCGGCCCGGTAACTCGAACGAACCATTGGGCCCGCAACCACTTCCAGAAACCCGCGCTCCAGCCCCTCGGTGCGGTAGGCCTCGAACTCGGCGGGCGACACGTAGCGATCCACGGGCAGATGGTTCGGCGTCGGCCGCAGGTACTGGCCAAGAGTCAGGATATCCACGCCCGCGTCACGCAGGTCGTCCATCGTCTTCAGTATCTCGGCGTCTCGCTCGCCGAGTCCCAGCATCAGGCTGGTTTTCGTGAGCACGTCCGGCCGGTGCCGTTTGGAATGTGCCAGTACCGTGATTGTCTGGTCGTAGCCGGCCCGTGGATCGCGCACGGGCTGCGTCAATCGCTCGACCGTTTCGACGTTCTGAGCGAACACGTCCAGTCCCGAATCGACGACCGTCTCGACGTGCTCGGGCACACCGCTGAAATCCGGCGTCAGCGCTTCGACGGCCGTCGCGGGGTTCAGTTTCTTGATGGCCCGGACACATGCCGCATAGTGCGCCGCTCCCCCGTCCGGCAGATCGTCGCGGTCGACCGACGTGATCACGACGTACTCGAGACCCATCAGGTTGACGGCGCGCGCCGCATTGTCGGGTTCCTCGGGATCCAGCCAGCCCTTGGGATTTCCTGTGTCTACGGCGCAGAAGCGGCAGGCGCGCGTGCACACCGAGCCCATGACCATGATCGTCGCGGTCCCGGCATTCCAGCATTCGCCGATGTTCGGGCACTTCGATTCCTCGCACACCGTGCTGAGCCGGTGCTCGTGCACGATGTTGCGGGTGCCCGAATAGCCTTTGCCGGTCGGCATCGGCGCCCGCAGCCACCCGGGCTTGTCGCCGCGTACGGCGGGCGCGGTCTCACGCCCTTGCTTCTGGCCGTCCTTGATCGCCGTAAAGCCGGCATCGGTCCGGTACTTGCTGCCGCTCTTGACCACGGCAATGTTGCGGAGTTTGTCGTTTGCATTGCTCATAGGGGCAGGAATTCTCTCACACCGAGTCATGCGCATCTATGGCAACGCCGCTCACGGCCTTCCATGGCCTCCGCGACATAAGGCCGTCCCTGGCAACGCCGCTCACGGCCTTCCATGGCCTCCGCGGCATAAGGCCGTCCCTGGCCAAAAAAATCCCGGCCGAGGCCGGGAAAGTCAGGGGGAAAAAAGGCGACGCCAGAGATATTCAGTGCAATCTTGACCAGCTGACGAGGCGCACCGCACTCAGCGCCAGGTCAAAATTTCGGGCGAGGATCGCTTCGATGTCGCGCCGGTCGGACTCCTGATCCATCGGTTGGTTCAGTTCCACCACGCCGCAGAACTCGTTGCCGCCGCGGTACTCCGCGTCGGTAAGGATGAACTGCGTGTAGTACTTGGCTGACATGGGGACAGATTACGCCCGGGGGCCTGGGGCGACTGTGAGCCAGAGCACAAATTCCCGGAAAGTCGCTACGCGAGGAAAAAAATTTGACATATTTCACGAAAATGCGTCGAAAACACAGCTTTCAGGCGTAAAATCGGGGACTTACCGGACGCGGCGCACAGTTTTGCCGT
>JARRMH010000387.1:0-2950 GCA_037386205.1 Woeseiaceae bacterium
AGAGCACGGTCGATCATCCTGACGACCAGGCGGCGATTTCGAACCTCTACCCGACCGGTGATTATCTCGCGACGACGGGTTCGATTTCGGGAACGCTGCGTCTCAAGGATGGCACGACCGAGTACAGCGGCATCAACGTCATCGCGCGCAACGTCAACGACCTGATGGGCGATGCCGTCTCGGGAATGACGGGTGCCCAAACCCAGGGCAAGATCGGGCCGGACGGCAGCTACGCGATCAACAACCTGACGCCGGGCGAGCAATACGTCGTGTACATCGAGCGTATCATTGCGGGTGGCTATCCCACCACGCCGACCACGCTGGTTTCCGAAGCCGAATACTGGAATGCCAACGAAGGCAGCAGCCCGGCAGCGGACCTGGCCTGCGACGCGACGCCGATCCTGGCCGAAGCGGGTGTGACCAAGACAGCGGACATCACCTTCAACGGCTACCAGAACGGCATCGATTTCCGGCCGATCGTCCAGGCCTTCCTCGTGGACCTGTCGAAGAATGGCCGCCGCTCCATGGGTCAGGCCGGCAGTCTCGGGTTCGTCTGGGACGAGAACTATGGCTTCAAGGTCCTTCCTGAAGACGTCAAGGTCGGCAGCGGCAGCATGACGCGCAACGGTCAAAAGCTCCTCGTCCTTCATGACGACAACGGCAACGGCATTCAGCAGGCGGCAATCTGGACGGACGCCGGCGGCCCTGAATCGCTGGGCGACCTGAACGGCGACAGCTGTGGGGGCGGCGGCCAGGCCGGCGTATCCAGCAGTTACGGCTGGGCGCTCGATGATTCCGGCCGGACAGCCGTCGGCCTTGCCTATGTCGACAACAATGGCGACGGTGGTTGCCAGACGACGTCGGCGCAGGAACTCGTGCCATTCAAGTGGACAAAGAAGACGGGTATGGAAGCGCTGCCGTTCCCGGAGGGCGCCAGCACGTTCTCGTGGCTGCGCGCACATGCCATCTCGGGCAACGGCGAGGTGATCCTCGGCAATAACGGTGGTTCCCGCGCAATGGCCTGGGTCGGCGACGACAGCTACAACCTGTACAGCATGTTCGGCGCCCGCGACGTCTATGCCTCGAGCTACGATGGCTCGCGCGTCGCCCTGAATACCAGCGCGGACGTGCTCCTCTGGGACCCGATCAACGACCCACAGAATGCGACGTCGATCGGTGGCCTCAAGTGGTGTGTCGACATGGACTTCATCCGCTTCGGCACCAATTTCTGCGACCTCTATGGTCCGGAGTTTGTCCAGGCGCAGCTCGGACCCATCCCGGTCTTGCCGACCGACATGAATGACGATGGCACTGTCATTGTGGGTCGTGCGGGATCGTTCCTGACAGGCATTGTCGGCGCCATCTGGTTCGAGGGCATCGGCTGGATGAACTTCGACGACTTCCTGGGCAAGCAGGGCGTCGCCGAGGCGAGCGGCAGCGGGTTCAACAACCCGATTTCGATCAGCGCCTCGGGCCGGGAAATCACCGGCGGCATCGCCGGGGCTACCATAGCCTTCCACGTCAACATCGATCAGTTGTTCGTTTGCAAGGACGGACAGGATGTCCAGGTCGGTTTCCCGAACGGGATGATCGACGCCCTGCAGGACGGGGCTGAATTCGGTCGTTGTGCCCACATCGACTAGATAACGACCTGATCGTCTCGCGCCAATGGCGCGAGTTTGAAGGCGGAGCTCATGCTCCGCCTTTTTTTATGTCCGCACGTCGCCCGAACGCATGTCGATCAGGCCATTGCGTCTCGGAGCTGGTTGCCGATCGGTAACCTGCGAATCCGCACGCCGCTTGCAGCATGGATTGCATTTGTCAGCGCGGGTGCGACGGGCGGGATGCCGATTTCGCCGACCCCGGTCGGTGTCTCGTCGTAGTTCAGCACGTGCGCCTCGAAGTTCACCGGAATCTGCCCGATACGCGCGAGCGGGTAGTCATGGAAATTGCTCTGCTGCACGCGGCCGTCCTGCACCGTGATCTCCTGGCCCAGTGCCACGCTGATGCCGTCGACCGTCGCACCCTGCAGTTGCGCTTCGACCGCGTTCGGGTGCACGGCAAATCCACAATCGATTGCGGCAACGATACGATCGATACTGAGCTCGCCCTGCCCGTCCACGGTGACTTCAAACGCGTGCGCGGCGTAGCCGCCGAACGTGAAGTGCCCGGCAAGACCGACACCGGTCCCGGCCGGGCGTTTCCGGCCATAGCTGATGCGGTCGGCGACGAATTTCAGCAGGCGGCTCACGCGACCGGGATTGAACGTCGGCCCACCATGATTCGAGTACTCGAGTTCGCGTTCCCCGCCAAACAGCTTGAGTCGCAGCTGCAATGGGTCCTGCCCGGTCTCGATCGCAAGCTCGTCGAGGAAGCTCTGGATGACGAAGGCGTTGGCCGTATGGGCCGGCGCGCGCCAGGAGCCACGCGGCAGACCAATCGCATTGTGGAAGTACTCGAGCCGCAGGTTGTCGATGATGCGCCGCGGAAAGTCGTCCGCGTACAACTCCGCCTGCCACAGGTTTTCATCGGGCATGTTCGGGCGGCGGAAGTACTTGCTGCCGCTCGCCAGGCGCTGCGTCCAGGCGACGATCTCGCCGTCTTCGTCGACCCCTGCCCGCATCTCGTGCAGGCCGCCCGGTCGGTAGAAGTCGTTCTGCATATCGTCCTCGCGCGACCACACCAGTTGTATTGGCCAGCCCGTGTGCCTGGAAATCATTGCGGCCTCGGCGACATAGTCGTTCGTCAGCCGCCGCCCGAAGCCACCGCCCACGCGCGTCATGTCGACGCGAATGTTCTCACGCGGCAGGCCCGTTACCGCGGCCGCGGCACGCGAGGCACCGGCCGGCATCTGGGTCGGCGCGATGATGTGGCAGCGGTCTTCCTGTACATGCGCGAAGCAGTTCTGCGGCTCCATCGGCTGGTGCGATACGAACGGCACTTCGTAGCG
>JARRMH010000388.1:0-2946 GCA_037386205.1 Woeseiaceae bacterium
GCCGATGCCGATGGTGGCGCTACCTTCGAGGTGCGCAACCCGGCGACCCATGAGGTTGTTGCAGAGGTTGCCGATTGCGGGGTGGACGAGACGCGCCGGCCCTGGCGGTAGGTTGTTCGATGGTCGCCAAGCCGCCGCACGAGACCCCGCTGTCGATGACCGCGCTCGCCGAACTCGCCGACCGTGCCGGGCTGCCGGCGGGCCTGCTGAACGTCGTGCCGACGAGTGACTCGAAGAAGGTGGGCGAGGAGTTGTGCAGCAACCCGACGGTGCGCAAGCTGACGTTCACGGGCTCGACGGCCGTCGGCAAGATCCTGACGAAACAGTGCACCGATACGCTCAAGCGCCTGTCGATGGAACTGGGCGGCAACGCACCGGTCATCGTCTTCGACGATGCGAATCTCGAGCTGGCGGCGCAGGGCGCGGCCGCGTCGAAATATCGCAACTCCGGCCAGACCTGCATCTGCGCCAACCGCATCCTGGTCCAGGACACGATTTACGATGAGTTTGTCGAGGAATTGAAGAAGATCGTCGGTACCTACAAGGTCGGCAACGGTCTCGATGAGAGCGTCACGCACGGCCCGATCATCACGCGCAAGGCGGTCGATGACATCAAGGAACTCGTGGACGATGCGGTCAGTCACGGGGCGAAGGTCGCCGCGGGCGGTGAATTCGGCGCAGGCGATTCGCAGTTCATCGAGCCGACGATCCTCTGTGACGTCACGCCCGAGATGCGCGTGTTCAGCGAAGAAATCTTCGGCCCGGTCGCGCCGATCTTCAAGTTCAGCACCGAAGAGGAAGCCATCGCGATGGCCAACGACACCCAGTTCGGGCTGGCCGCTTACCTGTATACGCAAAACCAGGGACGCAGCTGGCGTGTGGCCGAGGGCATCGAGTACGGCATGGTCGGCGTCAACGAGACGCTGTTTTCATCGCCGTACATCCCGTTCGGCGGTGTCAAGGAATCCGGCCAGGGCCGCGAAGGGTCGCGCTACGGCATCGATGAGTACGTCGAGACCAAGTTCATCTGTCTCGGCAACCTGGACGCCTGATTATGAGCGCCAGAGCCGAAGAGGCCCGAACCTCCAACGCCGAGTGGCAGTCCCGCAAGGCCGCCGCGATTGCCCGCGGCCAGGGCAATATCGCCGCCGTTTACATCGAGCGCGCACTCAATGCAGAACTCTGGGATGTCGAGGGCAACCGCTACATCGACTTCGGCACCGGTATCGCCGTCTGCAACACGGGGCACAGCAACCCGCGCGTCGTCGCGGCGGTGAAAGACCAGGTCGAGCGCTTCAGCCACACCTGCGTCATGGTGACACCCTATGACACGGCCGTGCGCCTCGCCGAGCAACTCAACGAGCTGGCACCCGGTGATACGCCGAAGAAATCGATTTTCGTCACGACCGGCGCGGAGGCCGTGGAGAACGCGGTCAAGATCGCGCGCGCACACACCGGCCGGCGCGGCGTCATCGCGTTCAACGGCGGCTTTCACGGCCGCACGCTGCTGGCGATGGGGCTGACCGGCAAGATCACGCCTTACAAGAACCTGTTTGGCCCGTTCCCGGGCGAGGTTTATCACGCGCCATTTCCGATCGACTATCACGGTGTCTCGGTCAGCGACTCCCTCAAGGCGCTCGATAACCTGTTCAAGGTCGATATCGCACCGACCGACGTCGCGGCAATCGTCGTCGAGCCCGTACAGGGCGAGGGCGGCTTCTACCCGGCACCGGACGCGTTTCTCCGGGACCTGCGGGCGGTTTGCGACGCGCACGGGATCGTGCTGGTCGCCGACGAGATCCAGACCGGCTTCGGCCGTACCGGGCGTTTCTTCGCGAGCGAGTATGCCGGCATTGAGGCCGACATCATCACGATCGCCAAGGGCGTTGCCGGCGGCTACCCGCTGGCCGCGGTAACCGGCAAAGCCGAGATCATGGACGCGCCGCTGGCCGGTGGCCTCGGCGGGACGTACGCGGGTTCGCCTGTCGGCTGTGCTGCCGCGCTGGCCGTGCTCGACATCATTCGCGAGGAGGGCCTCGTTGACCGTGCGCTCCAGATCGGCAAATTGTTCGGCAAGCGCCTGCGCGGACTGCAGGCGAAGCATCCGGCGACGGTCGGCGACCTGCGCTGCGAACGCGGCGCAATGGTCGCAATGGAGCTTGTCGAAGACGGTGACCCGGCGAAGCCGGCCGCCGACCTGACCCGGCAGCTCGTCGCGAGTGCTTACGACAACGGGCTTGCGCTGCTGTCCTGCGGGGTCAACGGCAACGTCATTCGGTTCCTGCCGGCGCTCACGATCAGCGACGAACTGATCGACGAGGGACTCGATATTGTCGAGTCCTGCCTCGGGAAGTTGCTTTAGGCGCCGAAAGCCTCGGCGGGAATCGCCATTGTGATTTCGGGGTTCGCGGTCATGGCCGCGAGATAGCCGTGGGCGCGCGGCAGGACGTGGGCAGAGTAGAAGGCTGCGGTCGCACGCTTTTCGGCGGCGAAATCCTGGTCGACGTCGCTCGCGCCGGAGCTCGCGATCCCCGCCGCTTTGGCGAGATAGGCGCCACCCAGAACGGTACCGGCCAGCATCATATAGTTGAAACTGGCGGCACCGAGCGCGGACGGATGTGACATGGCGTTGGCGACGATCCACTGTCCTCCCTGCTCGAGCAGATCGAGACTGTCGGAGACGGCCCTGGCAATGTCTTCCAGCGCCGGGTTGTCGCCGAGCTCCTTCGCCATCTCACGCAGTTCGGCTATGAGCCTCCCGAGTTCGCGCCCCTCGTCCCCGAGCGTCTTGCGCCCCGCGAAATCGTTCGCCTGGATGCCGCTGGTTCCTTCGTAGATCGTCAGGATGCGCGCGTCGCGATAGTGTTGCGCGGCGCCGGTTTCCTCGACATAGCCCATGCCACCGTGAATCTGCACCCCCAGCGACGTGATTTCGCGGGACGCAAG
>JARRMH010000389.1:0-3763 GCA_037386205.1 Woeseiaceae bacterium
TTGGGTCATCAGCCGAAATTATATAGTGAAAAGCTCGGGTGGCGGCTTCCGCGCGCTTAGCAGCCATCCATTCCGAACCAGGTCGACAGGCGCAGTGCGGCCACGAGCGGTCACCCAAAGATATGAATTTAGGCCGAGCCTGGCTAATTGCCCGCCGATTCGGCTGCGGCATATACCGCCGTCTCGAACTCGTTCAAAAGTGCCAGCACGTCGGCGTCGTAGAACGGCAGGATCTGGGTGATCAGCACGCCACAGATGTTTTTGTTTCTGTCTATCCAATAGTACGAATTATAGAGGCCCGCCCACGCCAGGCTCCCGGCTGACCGCCCTCCAGGAATCGGATCAGTATTGATGAGAAATCCAAGTCCAAACTTGTCGGCTGAATCCGGCATGAAATTGAAATCGTTGCTGAGATAGGGAATCGACGTTACAACAGAGTCCGCAGCTTCGAGATCGCCAATGTGATTCTGCGCAATTAGAGCAACTGAAGCCGCGGACAGGATTCGAACGCCATCGAGTTCGCCATCGTTCAGAATAGCCTGCATGAATCGAATGTAATCTCCTGCCGTTGATTTCAGGCGTCCCCCACCACTGAAGAAGTCACCGCTCGAACGAGAGTATGGTATCGGCGTGAGCTCACCTTGCTCGGACTTGGAATACGCAGTAGCCAGTCGCGGCAATTTCTCATCTGGAACGACGTAATAGGTGTCCGTCATTCCCAACGGTTTCAGAATATGCTCTCGAAAGTAGTCTTCAAGTGACTGCCCACTGATTTCCTCGACCATTACGCCCAGAATATCCGTACTTATCCCGTACTCCCACTTCGTACCGGGGTCCGACATAAGAGGTGCATCGAGAAAACCGTCACCACCGGTGAGGATGCTAGACACATTTCCAGACGCCGCATATCGAGCCGCATCGGCATTCCAAATCTCGTAGGCGTAACCGGACGTATGAGTCAGTAGCTGCCGAACGGTAGGTGAAGATTCCGCGGGCCTCAGTATGGGTTCATCTTTCTCATCGAACCCTACAAGAACCTGCCTGTCGGCAAATCTTGGAACGTAGAAACCGATCGCCCGGTCAAGTTCGACCTTGCCTTGTTCGACGAGCTGCATGACCGCAACGGACGTTATAGCCTTAGTCATTGAGGCGATCTGGAAAATTGTATCGGCGGTCATTCCCGTGCCGCTGTCCAAATCCCTTGTACCGGCCATGCCTTCGTAGAACACCTCGTCAGAGGTCGCCGCAACTGCGATGACACCCGGGATCCTCCCACTCTCCACGGCGGAAGCGAGTACAGCATCAATTGGAGAAGTGGCTTTCGGGCTCGAACAGGCAATGAGCATGAGCCCGCAAAACTGAGTTAGCAGGAGGCGACACCAATTCAAGACTAACTCTCCTCTTTCGTATTGTTGAATGACCGCTGTGGATCATCAAGAGCCTGCCAGTAAGCAAACTACCGACGGGCTGAAATGCAAAGTATAGCAGCCAGTCATGTCGCTCCCTGACGAATGAGTGCTCCCGGCCAAATCCAGCCGTTCATTTTCTTTGAAACAAGCTCGCCACCAGGACGATGGCGAGGCCAACGAATCCGAACCAGACCAAAACCTCAATCCATTTCGTTCTTGCTGCGGCTTGGTCAAACAGGAAGATCGCGAAAAGGATACCGGCGGCGAAAAGTCCGACCAGACTGAACCGGATCAGGATTCGTTCCAGACGCCCGGGTCTCTTTATCATGTTTTTCCGTGCCACTGTCCTTGCTCAGAGGAACTGCTTTTTGGCAGAAGCTGTCATTCTACGCATTTGAACTGAGAGGCTGGAGACGGCTGCGGATTCAATCGGTCGCAGTCGAAATAGTAGGCACACCAGATGTGTCCCAATGGCTATCAATGCATTCATGATAACGCCTATGTATCTCTGCGGCCTTACCGCCAATGCCTGTTATCATCACTGATGCCGATTACTGAAGGTATTGGAATAAAATATGAGAGAACAAGCCCGCCTGACGTGGATAGTATTCGGACTGATGTTGTTCGCTCCGTCCAGCAATGCCGCCGGAGATGCCATGTCATCAGCCGCCGAAAATTTCCTGGCCGCACTAACCAACGAGCAGAGGCTGCAAGTGATGTTCCCATTCAGCGGCGATGCTCGCACTGACTGGCATTACGTTCCCAAGCAGGCCAGAAAAGGCCTTTCCCTGAAGGAAATGACCACGGAGCAGATCTATCTTGTAAATATTCTGCTCAACGAGGCGGTGTGCCGAGCGGGATACTCAAAGACGGCCGGTATCATGTACCTCGAATCGATACTGCGGAGCATCGAAGTGGAGCGCGGTCGCAACGGCGCCCATGAGTACCGTGACCCGGCACGATATTTCGTCAGTGTATTTGGAAGCCCTCATATGAATGGCGCTTGGGGCTGGAGTCTCGAAGGGCACCATATCTCGCTCAATTTCACAGCAGTTGATGGCAAATTGGTCGCGTCCTCTCCCGCCTTCTTGGGTGCAAACCCACACAGAGTACCCAGCGGCCATGCGGAAGGTTTACGAATACTGGGCAGCGAAGAGGATCGGGCGCGTAGATTAATGACCTCCTTAAACGATGACCAAGCTAAATTTGCATTGATTGGCACCGATGTGCCGAGAGACATTTTCACCGCCGCCAGCCCGCGCGTTTCTCCGGACGAACCTCGCGGAATCAAAGCATCCCAATTAAGTCCGAATCAACTGGAGCTACTGCATCGCCTGATAGATACATACGTTGAGAATGTCGCAGACGATGCGGCTGTGGAGCGTCGCGCTGGACGTCGACTACGCACATCAGACCGTCGGCGGCGGGCTCTGGTCATCGTCGACCTGCGTCACGGTCCAGGCATCGTCGGTCGTGGCGGCGATCTCGACGGCGGCGGCCCAGATCCCCACCGACGAGCCGGTCGAGCTCGACGGGTGAACATCGCTCGGCACACGTTCACTAAGCCTTTAGGAATGGCTGGGGCTGAAACGATGGCCGCTTTGGGTCAGCGGCGGAAATTATACTGCGAAATAACTGGGTGGCTGCTTTCGAGGGCAAAGCGGAAGTCATGCCGCGACCTGGTCGACCGTCGCAGTACGGCCAAAAGGGGACACTGCATTAAGACTACGGCTTTCCACAGAGCACGACGCCACAAAGCAGCGTCAGTGAAGGAGCAGCCCGCTAAAGCCGATCCAGCATCATCTGCTCCAGCTCGACGTGGTCAGGGATCATCGTTGGCTCAATTCGGGTCGAGTGCATTTGTTTGAGCTTCCAACCTGTCTCAGTCTCAATTGCCAATACGCTTTCCAGCCAGGCGCGATTGGATTCTTTACCGTTATCAACGATTAGCGCCTTGTTCCAGTAATTGATTAACGCAATCCCACCAAAGCGCTCCATCGAGATCACGCTAAAGTAGTTTGTCCGCTCTTCGTCGGATGGTTTGACAAGGCTTAACAGGAAGTCCATATCCCAAACCTCGCCCGCTTCGAGTAGCAGAAAGTCCTGAGTCGTGGCGTTCCTGATCATATCGTGATCTGCGAACGAAAGACCCGAGAAAATCCGTACTACTGGCTCGAATTCTGGCGGGTAGTCCGCCGAGACCGAACTCGTATAGAAAGCACAAATAAGCAAAAGGATTTTTACAGCACGATTAGCCTTTGACATTGTTTTCTCTTCTTGATCGAGCGGTCGCTTTGGGTCATCAGCCGAAATTATAGCGTGAAAATTTTGGCCGGCGGCTTTCGCGGGTAAAG
>JARRMH010000390.1:0-5248 GCA_037386205.1 Woeseiaceae bacterium
AAGGGTATGTTCGCCAGGAACCCGGGTAGATCAGATACTCTAGATGCCGGAAAATTGCCGATGCCAACCGGTGGGAACAATCCGGAATGATTGAAGATACAGCGCGACGAGCTACGTATCAGGGCGCATCTCGCCAAGATGGACGCGAGCGATGAATTGACAGAACTCGAGGAGAAGCTCGACCAACTCGAGTCAAAGGCGAGGGCCGTCGGCGGCGCCGCGGCCGACTCCGGCGCGGACATCGGGACGGCGCTGCAGCTCCTTGGCCACGAAATCAAGCAGGGCTTCAAGAATATCGCCCATAAGCTCTGACCGAGGCCGGCTTTCACCCGGCGTCGAATGCCTCCAGCCCTTCGGACAGGTAGTCCGGCAACATCGACGTGCCGATCAGGTAGTCGGCGGTATTCTCGTTCCAGCTGTCCGCCGCTTCCTCGAGTGCCTCGGCCCATTCGTCGATCGAGAAGTCGCCGCGACCGACCCACATCAGCGCAATGAGGCTGACCTGCTGGTCCGGCTCCAGGTCATCGATCGTGGACTTCAGCTCCTGGTATGCAGGGTCGGCGGCGAAATTCGCGGTCACGAGATTCGACCAGTCCTCGCTGGCGATATCCGGCTCATCATCGAACTCGACATCGTCGCGGATATGAAACTCGTGTGCCCGCTCAATGATGAAGTCGACGGTTTCCCTGTTCAGCTCGATCTCTGCCATTCGTATTCTTCCGCGTCTGCGCCCCCCACCAGGGTAAATTGTAGCGCGCTACCGTCGCTCGCTCCATGCCTATTCAACAGGCCGGCAACGCGCTGATTTGCGCAACTTGCACAGTTTTCTCCACAAGCGAACTTCACAATCTACCTTAAGAAAGGCGCGCAAAATTTTGGGTAACCGAAAGGCACATTCCGAGGCGCAAAAAGTTGCGGCGGAAACACTTGCAACGATGAGGGAAATGACTAACTTATACCTTGGGGCTTTGCCCCACGCGCCAACAAGTTCGCTTGTTGACAGCCGCCCTGCTAACAAGGGTCCGAGCCTTGACAGGTGCTGGGGGCGGCAGGATGCGAACGGCAGAACTGATTGCAAAACCGCAGGCGAAGGCTGGAAAACATAGCAGTCAGAACGAGCAGACCTGACTCGGACTAGAGATCAGCTCGTCATGCCCCGGGTAGCCCGGCACCAAGAGTGGGACCGGGACCGACGTCGGACTCGCCGACCGCGAGGGAGGCAGGAAAGACGGAGGGACATTAAGGAACCACGACGAAGCAGTACTACTCGCAGCATCCTCAAAATAGAAAGGCGGTTTCGAAAGAGACCGCCTTTTTTTATGGCTTGTCGGCCGGCTCCAGTTCCCCTGCGACGCGGACGACATCTTCGGGCGTGTCCACCCCGATTCCCGGCCGCACGCCCGGGATGCCGACAGCGATGGACATGCCCAGGGAAAGGGCCCGCAGCTGCTCGAGATGCTCGCAAAGTTCGAGTTCGCTGGGATCCGTCGCGACCAGTTGCCGCAACACGCCACAGCGATACGCGTAGATTCCATGGTGATGCAATGCCGCGTTGGCTGCCCGCTGTTCGCTGGCGTCGTCGCGAGGATACGGTACCGTAGCGCGACTGAAATAGATGGCATGGCCGTTGACATCACGAATGACCTTGACGCAGTTCGGGTCGAAAAAGTCCTCGATCGACTGAAACGGCGAGGCAAGGGTCGCGATGTCGACGGACCCGTCGGCGATCAGGTCGGCACACTGTTCGATGAGCTGTGCCGGCATCGTGGGCTCGTCACCCTGCAGGTTGACGACGATGGTCTCGTCGGGCCAGTCCATGATCTCGGCAACCTCGGCGATCCGCTCCGTGCCCGATGCATGCTGCTCGCCCGTCATGCAGACGGCAGCGCCGAACGACTCGGCCGCGGCAGCGATCCGCTCGTCGTCAGTCGCGATTACGACTTCCCTCGCGCGGCTCTCACACGCGCGTTCGTAGACATGCCGGATCATTGGCTTGCCGGCAATGTCGATCAACGGCTTGCCGGGCAGACGGACGGACGCATAGCGCGAGGGGATGACGATGACAAAATCAATCATGCGTTGCCTTCCGTATGCGCGATTCGATTCGGGCGAGCAGCGGTTCCGAGTCAGCGGGCTTCATTACCAGATCCACCGGGACATACCAGTAGTTGTCACCCAGGTTGTCGCCCAGTTTAACCGCGTCCTTTTCGGTCATGAAGACGTCGAAATCGTCACCGAAACGCAGGTCTGCGTGCGTCGGCGCGGCGTGGTCGGGGAACCGATGCTCGAGCACCTGGATATCGAGTGCGCGCAGCAAATCGAAGAAACGCCGTGGATTGCCAATTGCGGCAACCGCGTGCACGGTCTTCCCGGCAAAGCTGCCGAGAGGCCGTGACATCGAGCCATCGAGGCGGCGGGCCTCGTCGGCAGCGAGCTCAAAAGAGATCGCGTTTTGCTCGGCCACGGTCAGGCCATGTACCCGGTGCCGCAGCGGGCCGTTGACGAGGACCTGCTCGACATCATCGAGGCGGGCGGCGGATTCGCGCAACGGCCCGGCAGGCAGGAGACGCCGGTTGCCGAGGCCCCGGCTCCCGTCGAGTACACAAATCTCGTAATCCCGATTCAGGCGGTAGTGCTGTAAGCCGTCGTCCGCGACGATCACGTCCACGCCGTCCTCGACGAGCATGCCCGCTGCCCGAACGCGATCGGGATCGACGACAACCGGGCACTGGCTGCGTCGCGCCAGCAGCGCCGGCTCGTCACCGACCAGCGACGCCGCGCTGTCGGGTTCGACACGCATCGCACCGCCGGAATGACTGCCCCCGTATCCGCGGCTCACTATTCCCGGACTGAAGCCGCGTTGCCGCAACGACTCGACGAGCCACAGCACGGTGGGTGTCTTGCCGGTTCCCCCGACCGTGACATTGCCGAAGTAAAGACCGCTGAACGGCAACAGGACCCAGCCGAATCGCCCGTCCCCGTACCAGACCCGTTGCAACCAGTTGTACAGCGACCCCCCGCTCACTCGCCGCGCGACTCGTCGCTGAACTGCATGCGATACAGCGCCTCGTAGTGCCCCTCGTCCGCCAGCAGTTCCGCGTGCGTGCCCTCCTCCACGATACGGCCCTCGTCGAGAACGATGATCCGGTCAGCGCCCTCGACGGTCGACAGCCGGTGGGCGATGACGAGCGTCGTGCGGTCCTTCATCAGGTTGTGCAGCGCTTCCTGGATACGTCGCTCGGACTTGGTATCGAGTGCCGAGGTCGCCTCATCGAGGATGAGCACAGGCGCATCCTTGAGCAGGGCCCGGCCAATCGCGACCCGTTGCCGTTGCCCCCCGGACAACAGGCTGCCACGCTCGCCGACGGGAGAATCCAGCCCGTTGGGAAGGTGCCGCGCGAAATCCATGACATGCGCCGCCTCCGCAGCCGCGTGAATCTCCTCATCGGTGTACTGGCCGCCGTACGTCAGGTTGGCCCGAATCGTGTCGTTGAACAGGATGATGTCCTGGCTGACGAGCGCAATGTTCCTGCGCAGGCTCGCCAGCGTGTACTCGCGGATAGGCACGCCATCCAGACGAATCTCGCCCGCGTCCGGGTCATGGAATCGCGGCAACAGGCTGACCAGGGTGGACTTGCCACTGCCCGAGTGACCAACGATGGCACAGGTCGTACCGGCCGGCTCCGTGAGAGTGACTCCGTCTATCACTGTACCGTCATCGTCGCCGTAGGCGAAACGCACGCCGTCGAACACCACGTCGCCATGGACACGGTCCACCACGTGCGTGCCGCTGTCGATTTCGTCATCTTCATCCATGACCGAAAACAGGCTGCCCGCTCCGGCAACGCCACGCTGCAGCGTCGCGTTGACATTGGTAATGCGTCGCACGGGTTGCAGCATCCAGGTCATCGCGGAAAAGAACGCGATGAACTCTCCCGCCGTCAGCCGCCCTTGCACTTCTCGAAACGTTCACGCTCGTACTCGTAACCACCGAATGCCTTGACCACCTGGTTGCCGCGGACGACCTCGTCGGTTACTTGCGTCACCTCGCCGATCGAATCCTGAATACGGCTGCTGTAGCGGCGAAACGCGACGCCGAGCATTCGTACGATCACCGCGACAACAGGAAACAGGATCGCGACGAATACCGTCAGCGTCGGGCTGAACCAGAGCATGACACCGAACGCCGCAATCACCGTCATGACGTCGCGGATTGCAATCGTGACCACGTTGGTCACGGATTCCGCGACCATTTCGACGTTGTACGACATGCGCGAGAGCAGCGGCCCGGCCGCCCGGCTGTCGAAAAAGCCCGCCGGCAGGGTGAGGAGCTTGTCAAAAACCTCTCGTCGCAGGTCGCTGATGACGCGGCGCCCGATCCAGCCGAGGGACAGCTCGGTGCCGAAGCCGCTCAGGCCACGGAGTATGAAAATGCCAAAAAACGCGTACGGGATCCAGCGCGAGGAATCGAGATTCTTGTTGACGAGCGTCTCGTCGGTGAGCGGCGCGAGCAGGTACACGAGGCCCGCCTCGACGAGCGCCGTCGCTACCATGCAAATCACGGCGACGAGCCCGACCAGCTTGTGGGGCGTCACATAACTCCACAGGCGACCGTATACGACGCGGGTACGTTGATCGACGGGCGAACTCACGCTACTCGGCCGGGTCGCTGACGGTCGCAATGCTGATCTGTGTGAAACCGAGTCGCGCCGCGACATCCATCGCGGTCACGACGTCCTGGTGCGCGGCCCGGGCGTCGGCACTGATCGTCAGCGGCAGATCGTTGCGGCCGCCCGCCACCTTCTGCAGCGCATTGCGGATCGTCTCCGCGCGATTGTTGATGAGTTCACGACCATTGACGAGATACGTGCCCGTCGCAGTGATCACAATCTCGATTCTTTCCGGAACCTCCTCAATGACGGCCGTGCTATCGGCCTCGGGCAACCGGATCGAAATCTGCGACTGCTTGACAAAGCTCGTCGACACCATGAAAAAAATCAACAACAGGAATACGACGTCGATCAGTGAGGTCAGGTTCACTTCGGGCTCGGCGCGGGGTCGTACACTCAGTTTCACTTGCCGGCGTCCTTGTCCTTGCGGCGTTGCAGGGCCTCGACCAGCTTGATTGCCTCTTTCTCCATGCTGACGACCAGCGTGTCGACGCGCGACCGGAAGTAGCGATAGCCCATCAGCGACGGGATTGCTACGGTCAGGCCGGCCGCGGTCGTGATCAGTGCCTGTGCGATGC
>JARRMH010000391.1:0-2928 GCA_037386205.1 Woeseiaceae bacterium
GGTTGCAGGCAAAATCGGTGCGCGCGCTGCGCGAGTCAACCGGCAGACAGATTCCGAAACGTGGCGAGGGATTGTTGCCTCTGCATCCCCCTCGAAATAAGGTGTCAGTCACCTATTTTCGCTAAAAGGTGACTGACACCTTATTTCGAGGAGGATGCAGAGGCTACAAACCCTCGCCACGTTCCCCGATCAGTCTGCCGGTTGACTCGCGCAGCGCGCGCACCTATTTTGCCTGCAACCCCCCGAATGATCGAGGCGCCTGTTGGACCGAGTGATCAGACTCACCCGCTACCCATCATTCTGCGCTGGTGTGTTGCTGCTTCTGACCGTGGCGGTTGCCGCGCAAGAGTCGGACGAGCGACCGAACATCCTGGTCTTCATGGCCGAGGATCTCGGCACACGCGTGGGCGCATTTGGCGATGCGCATGCCGTGACACCGGCTATCGACGACCTTGCTGCAATGGGCGTTCGCTACACCAGCGTATTTACGACCGCCGGTGTGTGCGCCCCCAGCCGGGCCGCGCACATCATGGGCAAGCACCAGATAGCCTTCGGTGCACAGCATATGCGGACCAGCTCCTTCGAGGAGGCGTCCTACCTGACCGTGCCGCCACCCGAGCTCAAAGCGTACCCCGAGCTGCTGCGGCAAGCCGGGTACTTCACGTTCACGGTGCGCAAGCTCGACTACCAGTTCAGTACGCCCGCACCCGGGTCGGGACCGTTCACAATCTGGAATCACGAGTCGCGCGATTTCGATCTCGATGCGATCGACCCGGAGCGTCCGTTCTTCGGGCTGATAAACATGCCGCAGACACACGAGAGCCAGCTCTTTGATGACAACGTCGCGAAGAATCGCGCAGCGGGACTCGAGCGCACCGTGTCACCGGATGCGGTCGATGTTCCGGACTACTACCCGGACATTCCGGCCGTTCGCGAAGCGATTGCCCGCCACTATGACAACGTCGCGGCAATGGATCGTTATCTTGCCGGCTTGCTGGCGCGGCTCCGGCAGCGGGGCCTGCTCGAGAACACGATCATTGTCTGGACGACCGATCACGGCGACGGTTTGCCGCGTGCCAAGCGCGAGCTCTACGACAGCGGCATTCACGTGCCGATGGTCATCGTCTGGCCGGAACGTCATCGCCCCGCCTGGGTGGAGCCGGGCGGTGTCGACCCGCAGCTCGTCAGTTTTGTCGATTTCGGCCCGAGTTTCCTCGCGCTCGCCGGCGTCCCCGTTCCGGAATCCATGGACGGCAGGCCCGTTCTGGTGGATCGCACGGCGCAGCGCGACTACGTGTATGCAGAGAAGGATCGCCTCGACGAATACCGGTTTCGCGAACGTGCTGTACGAGACGCGCGCTTCAAGTACATCCGCAACCTGATGCCCGGGCGACCCGGGGCGACCCATCTCGCCTATCGCGATCGCCTGGCGATCATGGCTGCGCTCTGGGAGCGGTTCCGGGCAGGCGAGCTGTCTCCCGAGCAATCGGCCTGGTTCGAGCCACGACCGGCCGAGGCACTCTATGACACACACGCAGATCCCGACGAAGTGAACAACCTGGCTGACGACCCTGCCTATAAAGATGTGCTGGAGCGCATGCGTTCCGCGCTGAATGCCTGGCTGCGGCGAACCCCGGATTGGAGCGACATGGCGGAAATCGACATGGCGCGGTCGATGTGGCCCGATGGCACGGCGCCCGTCACGCCGCCGCCCGAGGTGCGGCGGATTTCGGCGAGCCGCTTCGCCCTCTACGAAGGCGTGCCCGGCGCATCGCTGGCCTGGCGCGTGCCGGGCGACGACTGGCAGGTCGTGTATCCGGGCGAACCGATCGAAGCCGGGTCCGGTGCTGCCGTCATCGTCAAGAGCGTTCGCTACGGCTGGCGGGAGAGCGACGAAGCCGAGTTGAAACTGGATAACGTGGACAACGGAACATGAAAGAATCCTCGACTCTGTATGTGCTGCACGCTGTGTGCCGGCTCGGCTTGCTGTTCGTCATCGGCGCCGGTGCCGTGCACGCCGCGGATCACGCGCCATCCGGCAAGCAGTTTAACGTGATCTTCGTCCTGACGGACGACCAGCGCTACGACGAACTCGGGTTCATGAACCCGATCATCGAGACGCCGAACATGGATCGTATCGCAGCCGAAGGCGTGCATTTTCGCAATGCGTTCGTGACGACGTCGCTGTGCTCGCCGAGCCGTGCGTCCATCCTGACCGGCCAGTACATGCACAACCACGGCGTCGTCGACAACAACAAGCCGCCGACGGAGGGCACGATTTACTTCCCGCAGATGCTGCAGGCGGCTGGCTATGAAACCGCTTTTATCGGCAAGTGGCACATGGGCGAGGGCGCGTCGGGTGAAAAACGCATCGACGACCCGCAGCCCGGGTTCGATCACTGGGTCAGTTTCCGCGGGCAGGGCAACTACGCCCCGGTCAGACGCGATGGCAGCGCGTACCAGCTCAACGTCAACGGCAAGCGGGTGCCACGGAAAGCCTACATCACCGACGAGTTGACCGACTACGCGCTGCAGTGGTTGCGGAAGCGCGACGGCGACCAGCCGTTCTTCCTGTACCTGTCGCACAAGGCCGTGCACGCGAATTTCACGCCGGCCGAACGCCATCGCGACCAGTATGCGGACCGCGAGGTGCCGGTGCCCGCAAGCCAGGCCAACACGCCCGAAAACAACATGGGCAAGCCGATGTGGGTGCAGAACCAGCGCAACAGCTGGCACGGCGTCGACTTTCCCTACCACAGCTCGCTCGACGTGCAGTCCTACAAGATGCAGTACCACCGCGCGCTCTCGGCCGTGGATGACAGCCTCGGCCGGCTGTTTGCGTGGCTCGAGGAGACCGGGCAGCTCGACAACACGATTATCGCGTTCATGGGCGACAACGGCTTCATGTTCGGTGAGCACGGGCTGATC
>JARRMH010000392.1:0-2926 GCA_037386205.1 Woeseiaceae bacterium
CGGCAAAGGCCATGACCGAGGTTGTGGTCAGGGTCAACGACTTCGGGAAGTCGCTCGCAGCCGCGGTCGCGGCGCCGGTCCTTGGCACGATCACATGTGCAGAACTGGGCCGGATCGCAACTGGTCGAAATTTCGGGATGTCTCCTGGCGATGCAATTGTCATGGGCGTTCTGCGCGCCCAGACGAGCGAGGACCTCGACTACGTCCGGGCACAATTGATCCGTCTGGTTACAGAGGTTGCCGCAGGAGAGGGGCTCGAAAGCAAGCTGTCCTAGCACGAGGAGTTCGCGCCGACAGTCGCGACACCGGCCTGTTCGTCGGTGGTCGCGAAGGCCGCCATGCAGGCGGGGCTGGGCGTCGTCACGCTGGATGAGCCGTTTCGCTGGTCGGAAGATTTTGGCTACTTTACCGCGGCCTGGCCCGGTGCTTTCTTCGGACTGGGCTCCGGTACCGAGCAGCCGCAGCTGCACGACGAGCGTTACGATTACCCGGACGAGTTGATTCCAATCGGGGCTCGCCTCTGTCGCGCGATACTCGACAGGCATGCGCGGGAGCGACCCTGATCGCGACCTCGCGTGACAATTGCATGCGGTCGCGCTAATTTGGTGTTAGAACTCCAACCCCAACCAAGGGGGCGCCAGGTCTTGCATCGAACCAGAATCCTTCCGGCCGCGGCCATTGCCGCATTATGTTTAGTTGTCGCGGCATGTGACGGGGGCGCAGAGACAACAGAAATAGACTCGGCCCTGGCGACAGACGAATCGATCATCGTATCCATTGACGTTGATGACGTGGTCAAAATTACGCCGACTCCGATCACCGGGACACTCGATCGCCCCGATGTAACGGTGATTGTGGATGGCATAGATGCAACCGTTACCGGAACGACCTTCTCAGTAGAAGTTCCACTGGACGAAGGTGTGAACACCATCGTGGTCACGGCGTCGGCCGGCAGCGTTACGGATGAACGTAACGTCGAGGTGACGCTGAACACGATGGAAATGTGTGGTTCTGGCGATGTCATAGAGATCGATTTGCCGGGTGTGGCCTTTCCCGATGACCCGAAGGTCAGCGACCTGCCGGGCAGCCGGTTGCCAGACGATTCGATCGAGTTGCCGACCGGCTGTTCGATCTACGCTTTCCTCGTGCATGGCTACGGTCGCAATGACAAGCTTGATGAGCTCTTGTTCTACAAGTTGGCGAAAGTCGTTGCGGAGAACGACGGCTACGTCCATTGGTCGTGGTGGAACAATTTCCTCGATGGATACATGGCACGGCCGCTGCATGGCCACCCGGATGCCGAGCCCTCTCCGGGCAACCTGATTAGCGACAGTCTGGCGTTCACGATTCCCGAGGGTCGCGGCAAGGCCGTTCCAGACGACGACTTCCAGTTCCAGTCCGATGCGTCCCGCGTCATCGAGGCAATCAGAGCCGCAAACCCGGAGGCGATTATCATCGTTGCCGGTCACAGCATGGGCGGCAACGCTATAGCGCGTCTCGGATTCAACACGAATGTCGACATCGACCTGCTGGCGCCGATCGACCCGGTTGGCAATCGTAACCTGCCGGAGGGCGTCGGAGATGCGCTCGACTACATCAGCCAGGCACGCAGTCCGACCCCCGGGGTAGACGGGTACACGCCCGGTAACGAAACCTACAACTGGACGCGGTGGCGGGCGATGCGAGAGTTTCGCGGCTACAAGCAGCTTGATTGCATAAAGGATTCGCTCGGCCTCTGTCGCGATTTCGACGATCGCGTATTCTTCACGGAATACCGATGTGTGTCGGTTCCGGAAGACGACTGGTTGCAGGAACCGCCAACGGATTACACCCGGGCGCCGGTTGCCTGCCCGAGAACAGAGAGCCAGGGGCCGATTCGGGACTCCGGTCAACGGATTCGATTCTCGACCAACGTCAAGCGGCTCTATCACCGCTGGCAGCGGGAATATTTCTTCCCGTATGACTATGGTGCCAACTACACTTTCCGGGCTTCCGCCGCACGCTCGGATGATATTTTCGGCGCGAACTACCAGGCACCTGTCCTCGAAAACGCGGCCGGCGAGTCGAATCCCGACAAGACCTGCTCCGACCCGGGTGCAATGGATCCGCGCGGGGCGAACTCATTCGGCGGCACACCGCTCAATTGCCAGGAGTGGGACGGCCACGGCGAAATTATCGGGATGCGGGCCACGTCGGGACTCGCGACCGCCCCGACCAACAACAATCTGCAGCCGCTGGCGCTCAAAGCCCGGCCTTTCGACAGGGACGGCGATTTGTGGTTGACCGACGCCTGGTTCGATGTCGACCAGAGCGTCGAACGCAAGCAGGCGCTCGTGGGCATGGCCACAGCCTTCGACCCCGATACCGGCGAAGACACGTGGCCCCATCGTCCCGTCAACCCGGATCTCGATCTCGTTGTGGACGACCTCGTGATGATTCTTCAGGACATCATGGAACGGGGCGAGCCGGTCGAGGACGTTACGCCACCGAGCAGTAGCGCAACCCCCGATATCCAGCCGAACGAAAATGGCTGGAACAATACGGATGTCTTGATCACGATTGCCGCGATGGACGAACAGGACGGCTCGGGCGTTCGGGACATTTCATTCAGTTACAGTGGCGCGGAGAGCGGCACTGGTGTCGTCGCAGGCGACCAGGTCGAGATATTGCTGAGCGCCGAGGGCGAAACCGTGCTCGAGTACTTCGCCACGGACACCGCCGGCAATGTCGAAGAAACGCAGTCGCTGACGGTGCGCATCGACAAGACGCCACCCGTCATCACGGCCATGGCAGATCCGGAGCCTGACGGGAACGGCTGGAACAACACGGATGTGACCGTCACGTTCGAAGCCAGCGACGCGCTCTCGGGCCTCGATTTCGTGACTGCGCCGATCACGGTTACGGAGGATGGCGCCGATCAGCAGAT
>JARRMH010000393.1:0-4316 GCA_037386205.1 Woeseiaceae bacterium
GGCTGTCAGTCCAGCCGCCTTGGATAGCCGTCGGGGCAACCCTCGGGCTCGGCGGTGTACATGAAATGGGCAATCTTCCATGTCCCATCGATTTTGGCCAGATTGACCGTGTCCACGCCGCAATGGGAAAACTCTCCGTCGATCCAGAACTCGTATTCGCCCCACACTACCGCAATTGGACCGCGAATCAGCACTGTGGGTTCGCCGATCCAGCGTTCCAGATAATCCGTCGGCGCATGCCGTCCAATTGCGCTAACCGGTCTTTAGAGGCGCGCTCTCGCATCCGCCATTCTCCCTGAGGCAGATTCACGCCGCTAAAGGACAAATTATGCGCCTTCTCAGTAAGAATGGCCTGCCATTGCTCTGGATCACCAGAGGCGATGACGTTGAACGTGTGTTGCATGAACGCTAGGATTCTCGCCTTCTCTGCAGCCTTGTCATCGGCGATAGCCGTTTGCACAGTGATAAGCAGTACCAAGGCGGAAAGTAGAATACGCATGAAGAAATCCTGTGGTTGCAAATCGTTAATAGCCTGGCGCAGTCAGGTACGGCATGAGTCGGTATTGCGAGGGATCGATACCGGCCCTGCGAAGCGGGGCTAATTTTTCGATCCAACAAATTCGACAGCCAGATCCAGCCGTCAGACAATACCAGCTTAGTTAGCCTGGCCACTAGCCGGTCCGGCGGCTTACACCGCTGCCGGATGTGCCGACACGCCGCTATACAGGGATTGAGCTGGCGATAATTAGCGGCTGCTAATGGCCGATTGCGAACAGTCTGTCACCCCTCGGATTGGGTCCATTTAGAACCGAATCTGAGGATTCGCAGCGCAACGAGGTCGACGTCGGAAAAAGGTGAGACGGGATAATGAGGATGACTGATTGATCGGAGGCTACCAAGATGGCATTTATCGATACAATTTCTCCCGGTGATTCGCGCGACGAAGTTCGTGCGATGTACGCGCGCGAGGAACAAGATTGGGGCTTCGTGCCTGACTACGCTCGGGTTTTCTGCCACCGGCCTCGTGTCATGGAATGTTGGGGCCATCTGCTGGGGGAGATTAGGCGCCCTGTGGATGCGTACCGCATCGAGCTTGCGACCTTCGCGGCGGCGTACGAATCGCGCCATTCTCCTTGCTCTCTCGCTCACGGCGCCAAGTTGGCGGAGATCATTGGCAAAGAGGCGCTGCTTGCGCTTGCCGCTGGGCGCGAGGAAGAGGTTCTGAACCCGACCGATGTCGCAATCTGGCGTTACGCTCGGCAGATCGCGCGCGATGCCTCGCAAATCACAGCGGAAGACGTCGAGGAATTGCGTGAATCGCATGGTTTGAGCGACAAAGAGATTTTCGATATAGCCGCGAATGCGGCGAGCCGCTGTTTTTTTACAAAGCTACTCGATGGCCTCGGGGTTGATGCTGACCGCGGCTTCTTGGACCTTGATCCTGATCTGCGTCAAACATTGACCGTTGGCCGCCCGATAGCGAACCATCCGCCTGAATCCCTGACAGACGGTTGATGAAACTGCTGGTCAAGGTAAGCGGCACAAACGGTTCAGCCGTTGGAGTAATCCGGAATCTCCATTTGATTGTCAGGCGTCTGCTTCTGGCCGCACTGCGACGGTCACCCTGGCTTCAAAGCGACTTCCGCTTTGGTCGAACCCCGCCGCTTACCAGGGGTAGCTCATCGCTCCACGCCTTGGATCGACGGGCTGACGTATCGCTACTGTTTCCGATCGGTACTGGGCACAACCAGCCACCGGGCCGCATGTTTCCGCGGAAGCATGTTTGACCGGCCGCTTCAATTTGCTAATCTGCCTGACGAATACTCGCTGCATATCCGAGTTTCGTTCCACAGGCAGAACCAAATATGATGCGACGAATACTCAAAATCGCTGCCGGTTTGGTCGCCGTCCTTGCAGTCGCTGTCGGCATCCTGGCCATCAACGCTGCCTTACTGCCCTCCGGGATAACCCGTTTCGAAGGCACTGGCGACGATGTTCACGAGCGGCTCCGGGATATCAATGCGGATTCGGTCGCCGGGCGTTTGGCAGAAGCCGTTAGTTTCGAGACGGTCAGCAACGACGATCGATCGATCGATCCGGAGCCGTTCCTGGCGCTCCATGACTGGCTAAAGGAAGCTTATCCATCGGCACACGCCGTGCTCGATCGTGAGCTTGTTAGCGAATTGTCCCTTGTTTATCGCTGGCCCGGCAATTCAGATTGCCCCGCTGTCGGTTTTGTAACTCACCTCGACGTGGTGCCGGTCGAGGGCGGCACCGAGGCCGAATGGACGTATCCACCGTTTCAGGGTGTTGTGGCCGACGGTTTCGTCTGGGGACGCGGGGCGCTGGATGCTAAGAGCAGCCTGATCTATGTCATGGAGGCGATCGAAACCCTGTCGAAACAGGAGTTTGTTCCTCGTTGCGACGTCTACGTGCTCGCCGGGCATGACGAGGAAATTGGTGGCGCCGACGGTGCGGGTGCCATCGCGAGCCTCCTGCGGTCTCGAAATGTCCGTTTTTCCTGGCTTGTTGACGAGGCAGGCGGTTTCTCCGGGAATCTCGACGGGTCCATCGAGCCGATGGTCGCCAATATAGGCGTCGCGCAGCGAGGCTTTGCGAACGTCCGGATTACGGCAAGCGCTGAGGGGGGGCATTCTGCGTCGGGAATAGAGGAAACTGCGATCACGCGGCTGTCGCGCGCGATTGTCGCTATCCGTGAGAATCCAATGCCGGGCGGTTTGGACGGCATCACTGAGGCGGAGCTCAAAGCAAGGGCAACCGGCGGGCTTTTCTTACAAAAGTTCATGGCGGCAAATATGTGGCTGGCCCGCCCGCTGGCCGAGTGGACCGTGCGGTCTGGCGGGCACGTCAACTACCTTCGGTCGACAATGGCGGTAACGGTTGTTGAGGGCGGAAGTCTAACCAGTTGCCCCAGAAGGCCAGCGCGATCGTCCAGATCCGGCTGCACCCGCGCGACACTGTGGACGATGTGGTGAAATGGCTTGAATCGCTCCTGGACCCGGAGTGGACGTCTGTTGAAGTCGATTTGAACTGGGATCCACCTCGCCCCGTTGATCCCACTACGAGCGAACATTTCGATGCCATCTCAAGAATCATTGCCCGCACGTACGGTCCTGTTCGGGTCGTTCCCACGCTCCTTATGGGGGGATCGGACGGGCGGCACTACCGGGACCTGACCGACGCTCTATTCAATTTTGACGCCATCAGTTTCTTGCCGGAGAAACCGAGCGCCGGAGCCCATGGGACAGACGAACGACTTTCCACTCATTTACTCGCTGAAGCCGTGTTATTCCATGAGTTGCTAATAGAGTCGCAAGTACCGTGACGATCCGGTACCGGGTCGGCGACCTCGTCAATGACCTTAACTGGCTCAGTTGTGAGAGCCGCGCAATTTTCGAATTAACCCTGAGCGAAAACAGAGCATGACCACACAAGCTGACGACGACTTCTACAACAGAGCGGACACACATATCCATATCGCGAATGACCAAACTGAAAAAGTCAGTCGCGGCAACGTCCGCTCCTGGCCGCATTGCGACAGTCGCCCAGGTGCGCCGCGCATTTCCGCTTTGCCCACGAAAGCTGCCGTTCAGATCTTCGGCGGTAGAATTTCGGCTGGTGACCCCAAGCACCTTGTCACTCGCTTAAGCCCTCCAGCGCTAGCAGGAATCCATACTGCAGAGCTACGTCCTCCAAGATTTTGAAGCGGCCAGTTTTGCCGCTATGCCCAGCGGCCATATCTGTCTTTAGTAGCAGTAAATTGTCGTCAGTCTTGTACTCGCGAAGCTTCGCAACCCATTTTGTTGGTTCCCAATACTGCACCTGTGAATCGTGCAAGCCGCTCGTCACCAGCATATTGGGGTAAGCCTTGCTCTCAACCTGGTCGTACGGTGAGTAGGCTAGTATGTAATTGTAATCCTCTTCGACGTTAGGGTTTCCCCACTCGTCGTATTCCGATGTCGTTAGCGGGATATCAGGGTCGAGCATCGTCGTGATGACATCGACGAAAGGAACGGCGGCAACCACTCCGTTGTAGAGTTCTGGCGCCATATTTATCACTGCCCCTATCAGCAGGCCGCCGGCACTGCCTCCTCGCGCGTAAAGATGCGCTGGTGACGTATAGCCCTGCTCGATCAAGAATTTCGAAACGTCGATGAAGTCTGTAAACGTGTTGCGCTTTTTGAGCATCTTGCCATCCTCATACCAGGATCGCCCCAATTCTGAACCACCCCTAATGTGCGCTATTGCAAAAACAAAACCACGATCAATCAAGCTAAATCGATTGGCATTGAAGC
>JARRMH010000394.1:0-2903 GCA_037386205.1 Woeseiaceae bacterium
AATTCTGGAGCACGGATGACCGGCACGACCCCTGACACCCCGCAGCGCGACGAGCGTCCGAAGCTCACCGTTTATCTCGCCTCCCCGCGCGGCTTCTGCGCAGGCGTGGACCGGGCCATCCAAATCGTGGAGCTGGCGCTCGAGAAGTACGGCGCCCCCGTCTATGTGCGCCACGCCATCGTGCACAATCGCTATGTCGTGGAGTCCCTTGAGGCGAAAGGCGCCGTCTTCGTCGAGGAGCTGGAGGAAATTCCCGACACCGATGCGCCCATCGTTTTCTCGGCGCATGGCGTGCCGAAATCCGTTCCCGACGCCGCGCGCAACCGGCGGATGTTAGTGCTGGACGCCACCTGCCCGCTCGTGTCGAAGGTGCATATCGAGGCCGAGCGGCTATTCGACCGCGGCCACGAGATCTTGCTGATCGGCCACGAAGGCCATCCGGAAGTGGTGGGCACGACCGGACAGTTGCCGCCGGGCGCGATTCATCTGATCGAGACGAACGAAGACGCTGAAACCTTCGTGCCCAAGGACCCGTCCAAACTCGCCGTCATCACCCAGACGACCCTGTCGGTGGACGATACGCGCGAGATCATGACGGTCTTGCAGAATCGGTTCCCGGACATCGTCGTGCCGCGCAAGGACGATATCTGCTACGCGACGACGAACCGCCAGGACGCGGTCAAGCGAATCGCGCCACAATGCGACAGGATGATCGTCGTCGGCTCGCCAAACAGCTCGAACTCCATGCGCCTCGTCGAAGTCGCCGAGCGCGCTGGGTGTCCGCGCGCCATGCTCCTGGAGCAAGGAAGCGAAATCGACTGGCGCGAATTCGAGAACATTCGCAGTCTCGGCGTAACGGCCGGTGCATCCGCGCCGGAAGTGTTGGTCGACAGCATCATCGATGCGTTTGCGGAGCGCTTCGACGTGAGCATCGAGACCGTGACGACGGCCGAAGAGACGATCTCCTTCAAACTGCCCCGCCCCTTGAGAGACTCGACGGCGGCATAGATGGCTGTCTACACGGACGTTAGCGATCAAGAGCTCGAGGCCTTCATCGCAAGCTACGACATCGGCGCCCTGACCTCGTTCAAGGGCATCGCCGAAGGCGTCGAGAACACCAACTATCTCGTCCACACCGATACGGACCCCTTCATTCTGACGCTGTACGAGAAACGCGTGCGGGCGGACGATCTGCCGTATTTCCTGTCCTTGATGGAGCATCTGGCCGCGCGCGGGATCACGTGCCCTCTGCCGGTCCGCGACCGGGAGGGCCGCATCTTGCGCGAGCTCGCCGGTCGGCCGGCTGCCCTGATCAGCTTCCTCGAAGGCGTGTGGATCCGGCGTCCCGACATCGTCCATTGCACCGAGCTCGGCACGGCCCTGGCCAAATTCCATCTGGCGGGGCTCGACTTCCCCATGAAGCGGGACAACGACCTGTCCCTGCCTGGGTGGCGTTCGCTGTTCGAGGATGTGCGCGAGGCCGCCGATGGGGTGATCCCCGGCCTACACGATGAGATCGCGGGCGAGCTCGACTTTCTCGGCGCGCAGTGGAACACGGACCTGCCCGCGAGTGTGATCCACGCCGACCTGTTTCCCGACAATGTCTTCTTTCTGGGCGACAAGCTGTCCGGCCTGATCGACTTCTACTTCGCCTGCAACGACATGATGGCGTACGACGTGGCCGTCTGCCTCAATGCGTGGTGTTTCGAGCCCGACGCTTCGTTCAATGTCACCAAAGCGCGCGCGATGCTGCAGGCTTACGAACAGACCCGGCCCCTCACCGAGCCGGAGCTGGATGCGCTGCCGCTGCTTGCGCGCGGCGCGTCGGCCAACCCGCGCAACCGGTTCGAGCGGTTGTCGTTCGCCTGGGACGGCGAGCAGGTGGCCGGCATGGTACTCAACCGCCTCGATCGAGAGCAAAATGAGCAATATCAGCGCAAGCGTGGCTACAGCCAGGGTGTTTTTGTGCGGCGGCCCTGGCGGCGGCGGGGCCTGGCTCGCTCGCTGTTGGTGCAGAGCATCCGCATGTTCCGCGAGATGGGCATGGAGGAGACAGCCCTGGGCGTGGACACCCAGAACCCCAGCGGCGCGCTGCACCTGTACGAGGGCGTGGGCTACCGCGAGATTCAGCGCCACACCTTCTTTGACAAGGAGATGGAGTCATGATGCAAAATCGTTACGCGGCCATCACCACGGCCCTGATCGTCCTGATCCTGGTCGGCGCCTGTGGCACGCCCGCGCCGGCCGCCACGCCTGTACCGCCGACGGCCACGGTTGCGGCCAGGGCGACACAGGTACCCTCTGCGACACCGCCGGCCACCCCGGCGACGCCGCTGGCGGCGTTGGCCACACAGACTGCGGTGCCTACAACACAACCAGCAGCCCCCGCGACACCCGCGGCGGACCCCAGTACCCCTGGGGCGGTGCCCGACATCGCCGCCGACCTGGTGGGCCTCGACGTCGACACCTTCTTTGAAGCCTCGTACAAGAAACTGCTGCTGCGCGACCCCGAGATGATCACCCAGATCGGTCTCAACGACGCCTGGGGGCTGCCCAACGACCAACTGACCGACATCTCGGACGACTATATCCGCGAGACCCAGCAGTTGGAAGCGGCCATCCTCGACCTGTTGCGGGGCTACGATCGCGCCGCCCTCACCGCCGAGCAGCAGGTGACCTACGACGTCTACGAGTGGTACCTGGACGACCGCGCCCGGGGCTACCCTTTCATGTACGACGACTATCCGGCCAGCTTTTTGATCACCACCAGCGTCAACGAGCAGTTGGTCCAGTTTTTCACCGACGTTCACCCCGTTACAGACGAGCAGGACGCCCAGGACTATATCACGCGCCTGTCCCAGGTGGAGGCCAAGCTGGAGCAGCTCGTCGATGGCCTTCAGCGC
>JARRMH010000395.1:0-3446 GCA_037386205.1 Woeseiaceae bacterium
CGGACTCATCGAGCAGGTGACCGATATCCGCTTCGAGAAAAAGCCGGGCAGCGACGACGTCTTCGACGTGCTCGAAGCGCACCAGCAACGCCTCTACGAGCAGCTGCGCAAGGCCGAGCGCGACGAGGAAGAAGCACGCGAGCGATCCGACAGTCTCTACGCGCTCGACGCCAATCTGCCGGCTGCGCCGGTCTATTTTGGCGACAAGCTCGAGTTCGAGGGCCATTCGCTGTCGCCCGATGGACGCTGGCTCGTCGTCATCACGAGCAAGAAGGATCGCAAGGACGGCAAACAAGGAACGATGCCCAACTACGTAACGACCAGCGGTTACGTGGAGACCCGCGACGTTCGTCGGCGTGTCGGGCGTAACGGGGCCGAACCGCACACGGACTGGCTCGTCGACCTGGAAACCGGGGAGCGGCATGAACTCGGGACGGACGAGCTGCCCGGCATCGATGAAGACCCGCTCGCCGACCTGCGCGCGACGGCCGTCGAATATTTCGTCGGCGAGGGCGAGGACCGTGACAAAGCCGAGAAGCGCCTCGAAGCGCCCGACACCCGGCCGGTGCAGGTCTGGTCGACCACCTGGTCGGACGACGGGTCGAACGTCGCGCTCTACCTGCGCGCCACGGATAACAAGGACCGCTGGCTCGCGACCATCGACTTTGACGAACGGTCGCTGGTCAGCCAGCATCGTCTGAGCGACGCAGCATGGGTAAACCCGTACCACATCGAGCACGGCTGGCTCGGCGACAGCCGCACGCTCTGGTTCCTGTCCGAGGATCACGGCTACCTCGGCATCTACACGAAGACTGTCGGCGAGCGCCGCAGTGATGCACTCGTTGCCGGGGAACCGAGCTGTATGTCCAGGAAAACCGGCCCGGCGCCAGGGCCCGGCAGATCACCGATACGATGAGCCCTGCCTACAAGGCGATCGCCTGGCAGCAACCCGCCATCGTTGCGGTGCCGTCATCGCATACGGAAGCGCCTGTCTACTCGAAGATCTACCTGCCTCCCGACCACGACCCGTCGCGACAATACCCGGCCGTGATGTTCGTGCACGGTGCCGGCTACACGCAGAACGCGGATCTCGGCTGGCCCTATTACTTCCGCGAGGGCATGTTCCACAACCTGCTGGCGCAGCATGGCTACGTCGTTATCGACATGGACTATCGGGCCTCGGAGGGTTACGGCCGCGACTGGCGCACGGCGATTTATCGCCGCATGGGCGTCCCGGAACTCGAGGACTTCCACGACGGCGTCGACTACATCGTCAAAAACTACGGCGTGGATCGCGAGCGCATCGGTATCTACGGGGGATCCTATGGCGGTTTCATGACCTTCGTCGCGATGTTCCGCGCCCCCGATCTGTTCCGGGCCGGTGCCGCGCTGCGTCCTGTATCGGACTGGACCCACTACAATCACGGTTACACGTCGAACATTCTCAATACCCCCGACATCGACCCCGAGGCGTATCGCGCGAGCTCTCCGATCGAGGACGTGGCGGGACTCAAGCACCCATTACTGATCGCCGCCGGCATGCAGGACAACAACGTGTTCTTCCAGGATTCGGTGTTCGTGGTACAGCGCCTCATCGAATTAAAAAAAGAGAATTTCGAGATCGCAATCTACCCGCAGGACCCGCACGGCTTCGTGCACCCGGAAAGCTGGCTCGACGAATACCGCCGCATCTTCAAGCTGTTCGAGAACAACCTGAAATAGGCAAAGACAGGGAGATCCACGACATCCGTATTACTGCGAATTGCGCTCCCTCACTTGTCAGGCTAACGTAGCGTCGTGCAGAAAAACTGAGGTTCTGCCCCGTTTCTCGGGGTGATGCCGCGCGGGACGGGGCACCAGCACGTGCGTGGATACTTGTGCGGAACAGCGGTTCGAACATAGCGTCGGCACTCTCGCCGCACTGGGTGTTTCTGCAATCCTGGCCCTGGTCGCAGGCGCGCTCGTGTATATGCTCGACCGCGACTGGGGCTCGACCCTGTTCCTGGCTCATTGGGTGCAATGGCAGCCGGATGGTGCAGGTCCTTTCGGGGCCCTCGGCAACAGCCTGCCGTCGTTATTCCATGCGTACGCCTTTGCCCTGCTGCTGATCATGCTGCTCGGCCGTACGCTGCGTGCGCGCCTCGTCGGAACGCTGCTCTGGTTCACGACCGCGAGCGCGCTCGAGTGCCTGCAGGTCGATACGGTCAAGACCTGGCTTGCCCATGCCCCCGGTTTCCCGAACGACACGACATTCCTCGCGGGTATCCACGCCTACATAGTGAACGGGTACTTCGACCCCGGCGACCTGGTTGCGGCCGGACTCGGCTGCTGCTCCGCCTTCGCGGTCTCGTTCTTTCTGGAGGACAGACCATGATTAACAAAGTGAAAAACTGGCGCGGCCTTGCCATTGCCGCACTGTTTACGGTCGGCCTCGTAACGACGATCGCGAGTGGAGGCGGCGGCTCCGGCGGTGGCGGTGGAAACCAGCCACCGTCGGCAGGACCGACACTGCCTGTCACCGCCGCCAACGGCCTCGAGATCTCCTCGGCACTAGTCGTCACGATCGGCATGACTTTCGATATCGGAGACATCACGGGCGGCGGCATACCCATCCAGGCGGCCGACATGTTGATCGATATCGCCTCGACCAAGAGTGATGAAGCCGGTCGCATCAGCCTGGCAGCCACCGAGGCTCCCGGAATCAACCAGTGCGCGAACAGCGGCACGGTCGACATCACGTACACACTGGCGAATCCGAACTCTGTGACCGTTGGCGACCGGATTATTGCCGTTTTCGACAACTGCGACGACAACGAAGGCTACGTCATCGACGGGACCGTCGACCTGACGGTATCTGCCGTCGAGGGAGATATCCTCACGGACGTCTTCCTGCTGGGGTTTGACGTCGTGATGGCGGGCGTATCGATCGACGATGGAACCGACGTCGTTACCTCAGACGGTTTTTTCACGATGACCTTCGACAATCTAGAATTCCCGGTACTGGGCCTCAACCTGGCCGGCGATGAGCTGGTATTCGGCACCGGCGGCGAGACCTTGACCCTGACGAACTTCGACCACGACCTGCGCATCGGCTTCGGCGTATACCCCGGCACGTTGACGGCGCAGGCTTCCGGAACGCTCGACAGTACGAGCCTCGGCGGCTCCGTCGACTACGCAACGCCGGTCGAAATCGCGGCGATGGGAGATCTCGATCCGTACGGCGGCGAAATACTGATCACGGGCGCCAACGACAGTACCGTGCGGATCGTGATCGTCGACAGTTCGCACGTGACACTTGAGGTCGACAGCAACGGTGACGGCACCGTCGACGACTACATTGACACCAACTGGTCGGAACTCAAGTGTCACGTGCGAACTGTCGACGATCACGATCCGCACGGTACTGTCGTTGGCGCCCGTGATCAGTATTTCGCCGCCGTACGGAT
>JARRMH010000396.1:0-2890 GCA_037386205.1 Woeseiaceae bacterium
ATGCAGACCTCGCCGGATTGCCGCGCGTGACAGCCGCGCGCCGGGGTGGTAAGTAGGGCCCTCATTATTTTCCAGACAGCGAGATCCCATGATCACGATCAAGACCAACCACGGCGACATCGGCGTCGAACTGTTCGACGAGAAAGCGCCCGTCAGCTGCGAGAATTTCCGCCAGTACGCGAGGGACGGCCATTACACTGACACGATCTTCCACCGCGTCATCCCGAATTTCATGATCCAGGGCGGCGGCATGGACGAGAACATGACGCAGAAACCGACGCGGGAGCCGATCAAGAACGAGGCCGACAACGGCGAGAGCAATGTGCGGGGTACGCTGGCCATGGCGCGCACGACGGTCGTCGACAGCGCAACCTCGCAGTTTTTCATCAACCTCAGGGACAACGACTTCCTCGATCACGGATCGCGCGACTTCGGGTACGCGGTCTTCGGCCGCGTTGCCGACGGCATGGACGTTGTCGATGCCATCGCCGCCGTTCCGACCGGCAACGCAGGCGGGCACCAGGATGTGCCGGTCGAGGCCGTCCGGATTATCGATATAGCGCTCGACGAATGACCCTGCGCGGGCTGCTGCAGGCCGCGGCTATCCTGGCGATCGTTTTCTCGGTCGCAACCCTGCTGCCGATCGAGCATTTCGCCGTGCAGCTGTTCACGCATTTCCGCTTGCAGTATCTCGGCGCTGCACTGGTTCTGCTGGTTGCGTTCGCCGCGCTGCGCGAGCCGCGCTATGCACTTGCGATGGTGCTGGTGGCGGTCCTGAATGGGAGCTTCGTACTGCCGTGGTACCTCGACAAGCCCGCAGCCGGAGAAGGCACTGACTTCGACGTCCTGCTCGCCAATATTCTCTCCGACAACGACGATCACGAGAAACTGCTTGCGCTCATCGAGGGGGAACAGCCAGACCTCGTGTTGCTGCTCGAAGTATCGCCTCGCTGGCAGGCGTCGCTCGGTCGCCTCGACGCACTCTATCCGCACCGCATTGTCGAACCGCGCGTCGGCAACTTCGGCATCGCCATGTATTCCCGGCATGCCATCTCATCGTCCGTCATGATCGACAGTGCACCTCTCGACTTGCCGACGATCGTCGCAACACTCGATATAGGGGGGCGCGCCGTCCAGGTCGTTGGTACGCACCCGATGATTCCGCTCGGGGAGGCCAACTATGAGGCCCGCAATACACAGCTCACCGCGATCGCGGGACTGTTACACGAAGGGAACGGGCCGAAGATCCTGGTCGGGGACCTGAACACGACGATGTGGGATAGCAGTTACAGGTCGCTGGAAAACAAGACCTGGCTCCGAAACGTGCGCCGCGGCTTCGGTGTCCTGCCGAGCTGGCCGATGTTCATGCCGATCGCAATGATCCCGATCGATCACATCCTGGTATCCGATGACATCGGTGTGCGGGATGTGCGCACCGGACCGCGCATCGGTTCGGATCATCTCCCGCTGGTCGCGACGCTCGTATTGTAGCGACCAGCGGGAGCTCCGCCCGCACTTCAAATGCCCGTCTGGCGAATCCTGAAGCGCTGGACCTCATTACTGCCATCGACAAGACAGCTGGCTGAATACTCGCGGATGACCTCGGTGCCGTTCTCGCTCAGCACGAGCGTGTGGATGCTCATCCTGTGACGCGACACGCCGGTGCTCTCGGTCTCCACCTCGTGGCGTACTTTGCCGGCGTCCGTGTAGTCGGCATTCCGGGCCACGCTGGCGACACAGGCGTTGACCTGGCTGCGCGGAGCTTCGTTTGCGGGCACGGCAATAGCGGCGCTGGCGGCCAACAGGCCGGCGAATGTCAGTGAAATAGCAGTTTTGCGGTTCATCATGATTTTCTCCTCGTGGTCATACTCCAGAACAATCGTTCTGTTTTCTTTCAAAAAAATGCATCTCGCGATGCACCCGATATCAGAACATTCGTTCTGATTTTCCCAAAAAAATTCAGGCCCGCAGGCTGCCCAGCGTATTGTCCACGATCCCTTCGAGGGTCGCCTTCGGGAACCCCGTGCGCCCGAGGACCGCGAGGCCGAACATCGTGCTCGTCAGCATTTCACCGGCGGCATCGACATCGACGTCGGCTGCCACCTCACCGCGCCCTTGTGCCGAGTCCAGGCCGACCGCGAATGCTTTCGACATGCGTTTCATGAAGCGCTGCAACACGCCGCGCAGCTCTTCGTCCTGGGGCGCGAGCTCCATCGCCGTGTGAATGAAGAGACAGCCCTTGTTGAGTTCCGAAGCCGTCATATCGGCAACTCGCTCCTCGAAAATGGCGCGGATGTGGTCCAGCGATGCGCCCGGCTCGAGCAGCCTGAGAAACGACCGTTTGCCCATCCCTTCGGCATACTGCTCGAGCGCCTGCTCGAACAACTCGCGCTTGTTCCCGAACGTCCCGTACAGCCCGTAGCGGCTGACGCCGGTCGCCTGCACGATATCCTCCATCGAGGTTTCCGAGTAGCCCTTGGCCGAAAACAGGTCGACAACCTGGCTCAGGGTCGCGGATGGGTCGAATGCGCGTGTTCTGTTCATGGCTGATCAGAATACTCATTCTGGAACGGCCCGTCAAGCGGTCAATCGGTGGAGGCACGCAGTTTCAGAACGATGGGTCCGGAAAGTCCGTCCGGCAGGCGGTTCTCCTGGTCGAAGCGATTCCAGTGACTGTTGGCCACGAAGTAGAAACCGTCAGCCCGCATTGCACCGAGGGTCGGCTCGTCGAACCGGGCACGTTCGGTTCGCCCCAGGGGCTCGTTTTCGATGCGACCGGCGACTCCCTGTCCGTGGCCGACTACATTGGCGGCCTGTTCCGCGTTGCGGTCGCCGACGGGCGGCACACACCGGTCCGGGTGCGTGGCGCTGCATCGCCCTATGGTATCGA
>JARRMH010000397.1:0-2889 GCA_037386205.1 Woeseiaceae bacterium
CGGCTACACCGACGGCGGCTACGACGATGTCCGCATTGCGAACGACGGCGGGCAGGTCCCTGGTGCGGCTGTGCGTCATCGTCACGGTGGCATTGCGTTGCAGCAGCAGCGCGGCCATCGGCTTGCCGACGATGTTCGAGCGTCCGATGACAACCGCGTTGAGGCCCGAAAAGTCGTTGCCGAGCTCGTCCTCGATCATCAGCATGCAGCCGGCCGGCGTGCAGGGGATGAACGCATCGGCCGTGTGACCGGCGGACAGTTTGCCGATGTTGACGTAGTGGAAGCCGTCGACGTCCTTGGATGGCGATATCGACTGCGTGATCAGCGCCTCGTCGAGGTGGCCGGGCAGCGGCAACTGCACGAGGATGCCATGAATCGCAGCATCGTCGTTGAGTTCGTCGATCAGCCGGAGAACCTCGTCCTGCCCGATATCCGCGGGCAGCGAGTGCTGCACGGAATGAAAACCGCAGGCCTCGGCACGCCGCTTCTTGTTGCGGACGTAGACCTGGCTGGCCGGATCCTCGCCGATGATCACGACGGCAAGCCCGGGCGTGACGCCGTGCTGCTCGAGCAGTTCTGCGGTCTGGCTCGTGATCGATTCGGCAAGCTGCTCGGCTTTGGCCTTGCCGTCGATTCGCTTTGCGGTCATGGGGTAGTCCGTATCAGGTGGAAAGCGAGGCGCATGGTAGCGCCTGTCCTGCGGCGTTTCTACCCGGGAAACTCCCTAACTGCGCCCGCTTCACGATAGAATCCGACCTTTGTCCACGGGCCTTTTCCATGAGTGCGATCCTCAGGCAGCTGCGCGGGATACTCGTTTTTGCCGCGTTTGCCGTCAATACGCTGTTCTGGTTCGTGCCCATCCTCGTGCTCGCTGTCGTCAAGCTGCTCGTGCCGGTCGCCTCGGTCCGCGCCGCGGTCACCCGCTGGCTCATGGCGGTCGGGGAGAACTGGATCAGCGTCAATACGCTGCTGTTGGAGAAGGCCGCCTCGATTGACTGGCGTATCCAGGGCGCCGACAGCCTGCGCAAGGACGAGTGGTACCTGGTCATCGCCAATCACCAGACCTGGGTCGACATCCTGGTGCTGCAGGTCGTCTTCAATCGGCGCATCCCGTTTCTCAAGTTCTTCATCAAGCAACAGCTGATCTGGTTTCCGGTACTCGGGTTTGCATGGTGGGCGATGGACATGCCGTTCATGAAGCGCTACTCGGCCGCCTACCTCGCGCGCAACCCTGAGATGAAGGGCCGCGATTTCGAGACGACACGCAGGGCCTGCGAGAAGTTCCGGGATACGCCGACGACGGTCATCAACTTCATCGAAGGGACGCGCTTCAGCACGGAGAAGCGCGATCGCCATAAAGCGCCTTATCGTCATCTCCTGCGGCCCCGGGCCGGCGGGTTCGCGGTTGCCATGACGTCGATGGGCGATATGTTCGATTCGATACTCGACGTCACGCTGATCTACCCTGGCGGACCCGCGAAATTCTGGGACCTGTGTTGCGGCCGCCACGTCGAGGTACTCGTGAATGTTCGCCAGCGGCCGGTCGAGGACTGGCTGACCGAGGGCGACTATGAAAACGATCGCCAGTGGCGCCGTCGCGTGCAGGAATGGCTCGGTGAAGTTTGGCAGGAGAAGGACAAGCTGATACAACAAACCCTGGAGGGGGCCGAGTCTCATGAGTAACAGCCGCAAGTACGACACCGTTGCGTTCGACGTCCGCGACAACGCGACCATGCTGTTCTTCGCCACAACGTCCGACACTGGCGATATTCTCGATTACCTGCTGCTGATGCGCACGGTCGAAGAAGACTTCGACGAGTCCGTTTACATCGAAATCAACGAGCAGCAGTTTGGCGGCCACGACCTGATCCGTGAGGCCGAGCTTACGGGCAATGTGCTGACACTGCGCCTTCACGAGCCGGCCGAACAACTGGAAGGGGCCCGGGAGATCGTCCTGACCTGGGTCGAGACAGCCGACAATCTCGACAACCTGGAAAAGGGCGCCTTTCGCGTGCTCGGGGACAAGCTCGTCGGCGGCTCCGCCTGAGACGGGCCGTGTCGGCCCTGCCTTTCAGCCTCTACATCGTACGCTGCGCGGACGGCAGCCTGTACACGGGCATCGCCACCGACGTCGAGAAACGCATCGTCGAACACGCCGGCGGGTTACGCGGCGCCAAGTACCTGCGCGGCAAGGGGCCTCTCGAAATCGTCTTCTCGGAACCGGCGGGCGACCGGGCTGCAGCCTCGCGACTCGAATACCGTGTCAAGCGCATGTCGCGCGAGCAGAAGCTGGAATTGATCGCGGGCAAACGGCGGTTGCGGGATGTGCTCGGGGATCAGGTGCTCGGCGGCGGTGGCTGACGCACGGCAACGGGCCGCCCGAACACCGGCTTGTAAAGATCCACCTCGACATCCCAGGTTTTTCGAAACGACTCGAACCAGCCGGCCGTTATTTCTATGTTGTCGAGCACCCTGGGGAACGGCACGACTACGCCGAACGGCTGCGTGAAATCGTCGAAGTGCATCGGCATGACGGCCTTCGCGCCGGTGGCGGTGACGATTTCCTGCCAGTAGCGCTCGGCGTAATCCCTGCCGAGCGTCGAGAGTCCGTAACTGCACAAGAGCACGAGATCCGCATCGACATCCGCCAGCGCGCCCTCGACGAAGCCGGCGCTGCCCTGAACGACGGTCGTACCGAGCGGGTGCTCGATGACGATGGTCCATGCCTTGCCGACGCGCATCGCCTGCAGTGGTGCCGGAAACTCGAGCGGCTCGTCGATGGTGCCCGGCAACGGGACACTGCCACGCCACCCGACCGGCCCGTGTCGCGACTCGAGCAGATGCACCTTGAACTGGCCGAACTCGAGCGTGCCGCCCCGGGCGAGTACG
>JARRMH010000398.1:0-2881 GCA_037386205.1 Woeseiaceae bacterium
GGTCGAGGCACTGGGTATCGATACGATCGACATCGGCGGCATCGAGCATTCCCGCGTTACCGAGCAGATTGTCGTGTTGATGCTGAACAATCGGTTTTCGGCGGCGCCGAAGTACGATATCGAGTTCCGGAAGCTCGACTAATCGCGGCTCAAATCGGCGCTCCGGGCGCATCTTCCTTTGCCGGCTGGTGTGTCTGCATCGCCTCCCAGTACTCGAGCAGGTTCATCTTCTCGAGCAGTTCTCGCCAGCGCGGATCGTCATGCAGGGGCTCGAGCCAGGGATCGACCAGCAGATACGTCAGGCCGCCGTCCTTGTTGTCATAGCTGATCTCCAGCCATTCCCAGGCCTTTTCGTAGTCTTCGTGGATCGTGAAGATCTGGGCGATCTGGTAGCCGAGCGGAATACCTCGCTCCTTGATTGTCCACTCCCTGTTGGCGACGGCTTCATCCTTGCGTCCGACGAATGCGTATGTGTATGCGCCGATAAACCTCTGAAAATACTCCACGTCGCGAGCGGCGAGCGCGTCGGTTGCGGCCTCGGCTTCGGCATATCGCCCCTGCATCAGGAGGGCTGCCACGACATCGCCCGGCCACGCGTCCTCACCGTGCAACGCCTCGTTCTTGCGAAAGTACGCTTCGGCTTCGGCGTGCTCGCCTCTGAACCAGTGCGCGAGGCCCGCCTCGCGAATGCGGACGTTGCTGAGCGGATCGAGTTCGAGCGCCGCGAGCGCATACTCCAGGGTCCCGGACATGTCGCCTTTGATGTGCGCCAGAATCGACGCCTCGCCCAGCACGACCGGGTTGTTCGGCCCGACCGCGAGCGCCTTGTCGATGAGTGTCTGGGCACCGTCCCAGTCCCAGTCGTAGATCATGCGCAAGTGACCGAGCATCGCCCACGCCTCGGCCAGGGACGGATCGATTTCCAGTGCGTGCCTGGCCCATTGCCGCGCCAGCTCGGTACCTTCGTCGAGGTCGTAGTCACCCCAATTCGCGATCTCGCGGATAGCGCGCGCCCGCCCGAACCAGGCCGATGCGTATTCGGGGTCGATCTCCAGCGCCTGCTCGAACAGTGCCAGGGCTTGCGGCCAGTCGTCTGCGCGGTCGAGATCAAGGAAATGCAACCCTTCCAGGTACAGTGCATAAGCCTCTGTGTCAGTCTTTCTCGACTTTGGCGCCTCGCCCAGTAGCGCAACCTGCAATACCTCAACAACTTCTTTCGCGATCTCGTCCTGCACGGCAAAGATATCGTCAAGCTCGCGATCGTAAGTTTCCGACCAGACATGCCGGTCGGTTTCGGCATCGATCAGCTGTGCCGTGATGCGCACCCGCATGCCGGACTTCCGGACGCTGCCCTCGAGTACGTGCTCGACGTTCAGCTGCTTCGCGACGGTCGGGATGTCGACTTCCCTGCCCTTGAACTGGAATGCCGAGGTACGCGACGTAACCTGCAGTTCCGGAATCTTGGCCAGCAGGTTCAGGAGTTCCTCGGTAATGCCATCGGCAAAAAATTCGTTGCTCGCATCGTCCGACATGTTGGCGAACGGCAGCACGGCGATGGACGGCTCGGTTGATGCCGTCCGCTGCTCCTCGTGATCATGCTCGAACGCAAATTTATCGAGGCCGAGATAAAGCACCGCAACGAGCAGCAGCCCGATAATCGTGTAATTGAGCTTCTGCCCGGTCTGTCCTGTAATCGACTGGCCGCGATCGACTTCTTTCTCGCGCTTGAGACCTTCGGGCGTCAACTCGAATGCCCACGCGAAGATCAGCACAAACGGGAAACCGAGTATCAGCACGAAGACGACACCGGACTGGAACCACTCGGGCAAGCGCAGCGCCGGGCCCAGCGTATCGGCGACCTGCAGCAGCAGCCATGCAACGATCAGGTAGGCGATGCCTACGCGAAAGACGTTGCGGCGCCGCAGTTCGCTGAAGAAATTCACGTTATGCGGTCAGCTGCAGCAGCAGCGACGCGAAAACGAAACAGAGTATGGCGACGCGTATGACATTGCGACGTTTGAGCTCGCCAATATAAGGACATGCACGTTCCCGCCTGACTCGGACTTGCGCATCTTAACCGACTCGACGGTAAAGAGACACGTTTCGGTATTGTTAAGCTGGCGCGTAAGTTGCCGTTTGCGTAAGCTTTTTCGCGCCGCAACGGAGCCCTTCGTCTGAACGGTCGGGCGTTTCTGATACCAACGAAAACCAGGACATACACCATGCGCTACTGCCTACCATTACTCATCGCAACGCTTGCGAGCACGGCGGCGTTTGCCCAGGACGGCGAAACCGAGTACCTGAAGCAACAAGTCGAACTGCTACAGCGCTAGGTAGAGCAACTGGAGCGCTCGGTTGCCAGGCTCGAAGCCAATGCTCAGGGGTCGGTTACAGCCGCCCCGGCGGCCGCGCCCGCGCCACCGGTCGCGTCTGCGGTAAGTCCAGAGCCCGAGAGCCGGCTGGCCTTCAATGCCGATTTCCGGTATCGGCACGACTGGATCGATGAGGAGTTCTCTGACGGGACATCGTCTGACCGCAATCGCGCCCGCATTCGTGCGCGCGGCGACCTGGTTGCGAAAATCAGTGACCGGATGAAATTCGGCTTCGGCATCGCGAGCGGCGACGCCGACCCGATCTCGACCAACCAGACGCTCCGCCAGCAGGCGTCGAGCAAGGACTGGCGCCTCGATCTCGCGTACTTCGACTGGACGTTATTTGGAGACGTGCGCCTGCTCGGCGGCAAGTACAAGAATCCGATCCGGCGCGCCGGAAACTACCACCTGCTCTGGGACGGCGACCTTCGCCCGGAGGTCGCGAGCATGGCCTTCGATACGGGAAGGTTCTTTGGCACGGAAGGCTTTAACTACATCGATTCGGACAA
>JARRMH010000399.1:0-3160 GCA_037386205.1 Woeseiaceae bacterium
ACGACGACTTCGCGCGGTAACTCGAGGAATTCGTCGTCGAACGCACCGACGATCGGCACCGGCCACTCGACCAGCGCGGCGACCTCGTCGTAGAGGGCGGCGCCCCCGACCACGACACCCCCGACGCGGGACGCTGCGTCCTCCACCCCGGTCTCCACCATCTCCCGCCGACGCTCGAAATCGGCAATGACGTAACCTTCTTTCTCGAGGGTTTCGAGGTAACTCGAGGGCTCCCCGATCGATACCGGACCCGACGCATGGACCCGGTGGCCGCGCGATTCGCGGCCGGTCGCGATGCCGAGAATCGTCGTTTCGATGATCATGTCGCCGTGTAGCAAAACGACCCAGTGCACGGGCCGCACGAATTCTGCCTCGCCGGCCCCCCAGCGCATGCGGCGGGGAATCGGCAAAGTGCCGAGGACACGCTCGACAAGCTCCGGCATCAGCTCATCCGACGCACGCCCCCGTTCGACCGTGTCAAAAGAAAGCCATGCGCCCTTCTCGGATTCGGTGCGCTTGAGCTCGTCAATCGCAACACCGCATTTCTTCGCGAAGGCGGTCGCCGCGGGCGTCGGGTTGCCGGCGTCGTCAAAAGCTACCCGGACGGGAGGCCCTTTCTGCTCGACCGAGCGGTCCTCCTGTTTCATCGCGAGCTTGCGCACGATAACGGCGAGTCGCCGCGGGCTTGCATACGCGAACACGTCGCCGTGCTCCAAACGTGCATCGTCGATGGCTGCTTCGAGTCCGTTGCGAAAGGCCTCCATCAGAGGCCGCAACGCTTTCGGCGGCAATTCCTCGGTACCGATTTCGATGAGAAAGTCGGGGCGCTTGCTCATGCCTGCTCTCCACCGACCGACTCGACCATCGGAAAACCAAGCGCCTCGCGGCTTGCGTAGTACGCTTCGCAAATCGCGCGCGACATCGTCCGGACCCTGAGAATGAACCGCTGGCGTTCAGTGACCGAGATCGCCTGCCGCGCATCGAGCAGGTTGAACGTGTGCGAGGCCGTCAGCATCTGCTCGTAGGCCGGCAACGCGAGGCCGAGCTCGATGAGCCGTTCGCATTCGCGCTCGGTGTGATCGAAGGTCTCGAACAGGACGGCGATATCGGCCTCTTCGAAGTTGTAGCGCGACTGCTCGACCTCGTTCTGGTGATAGACGTCGCCGTAGGTAATTCGACCCAGCGGGCCCTGCGTCCAGACGAGGTCGAAGATACTCTCGACACTCTGCAAATACATGGCGAGGCGTTCGATTCCGTAAGTGATCTCGCCCGTGACCGGACGGCATTCGAGGCCGCCGACCTGCTGGAAATAGGTGAATTGCGTCACTTCCATGCCGTTCAGCCAGACCTCCCAGCCGAGGCCCCACGCCCCGAGCGTCGGAGACTCCCAGTTGTCTTCGACGAACCGGATGTCGTGCACGCTCGGGTCGATCCCGATTGCTTCGAGCGAGCCGAGGTACATCGCCTGGATATCGTCGGGCGAGGGCTTGAGCACGACCTGGTACTGGTAGTAATGCTGCAGGCGGAACGGATTGTCCCCGTAGCGGCCATCGGTCGGCCTGCGGCTCGGCTGCACATAGGCCGCGGACCACGGTTCCGGCCCGACGGCACGCAGGAACGTCGCGGGATGGAACGTGCCGGCGCCCATTTCCATGTCGTAGGGCTGCATGATGACGCAGCCGCGCTCCGCCCAGTATTGCTGGAGCTTGAGGATCAGGTCCTGGAAGCTCAGGTGCCCGGGCACGGGTCTGGTGCTCATTGGGGAATCTTGGGTGAGTTCAAAGGCGCGAAGTATAACGGCTTTTCCGGAAAAAGAGTGGTCCTCGCCCGACGGGCGCAGGCCGCGTGATCAAACCACCCGAGTTTCGCACCAAAGAGGTGCATGCCCAGGCCGATATGCCCTATACTGGTGCACGTCGGCCGACACATTTACGAGAAAACCCATATAAAACAACCGCTTGAAGTTTGCCCCATTTTGGCACACTTCCTGCAATAACAGGCACCATGGGCCGCGGGCAGCGGCTATGTTTATTTACAGCAGGAGAACCGGAGGAATTCCATGACAGCCGCAGAGGTAATGGCCAAATTGCAAGAGGCCGAAGTCAAATTTGTCGATTTTCGTTTCACGGACACGAAAGGCAAAGAACAACACGTAACCGTGCCCGCCCATACGATCGACGACGACGTCTTCGAAGACGGCAAAATGTTTGACGGCTCGTCGATTTCAGGGTGGAAGGGCATCAATGAGTCGGACATGATCCTGATGCCGGATCCTGCGACGGCAGTACTCGACGTCTTCACGGACGAAACCACGATGAATATCCGCTGCGATGTCGTCGAGCCTTCGACGATGCAGGGTTACGATCGTTGCCCGCGTTCTCTGGCGCAGCGCGCCGAGGCATACCTGAAGTCATCGGGCATCGCCGATTCGGCTTTCTTCGGCCCGGAGAACGAATTCTTCGTTTTCGACCACGTATCGTGGGACGACAACATGCAGGGCGCGTTTTACAAAGTCGACTCAGACGAAGGCGCGTGGAACTCGGATCGCAGCCTCGAGGAAGGCAACACGGGTCACCGCCCGACCGTCAAGGGTGGCTACTTCCCGGTGCCGCCCGTCGATTCCCTGCACGACATTCGCAGCGCAATGTGTCTCGCTCTCGAGGAAATGGGTCTCACGACCGAGGTGCACCACCACGAGGTTGCCACGGCCGGCCAGTGCGAAATCGGCGTCAAGTTCAACACGCTGGTGGCCAAGGCGGACGAAGTCCAGGTCCTGAAATACGTCGTTCAAAACGTCGCCCACGCGTACGGCAAAACCGCGACGTTTATGCCCAAGCCGTTGGTCAACGACAACGGCAATGGCATGCACGTGCACTCCAAGCCCAAGCCGCTGGTCAACGACAACGGCAATGGCATGCACGTGCACCAGTCGCTGTTCAAGGATGGTGAAAACCTGTTTTCGGGTGACGGCTACGGCGGCCTCTCGGAAACGGCGCTCTACTACATCGGCGGCATCATCAAGCATGCCAAGGCACTGAACGCGTTCGCCAACCCCTCGACCAACAGCTACAAGCGCCTGGTTCCGGGGTTCGAGGCACCGACCAGCCTCGCCTATTCGGCGCGCAACCGGTCGGCTTCGATTCGTATCCCTTACATCGCC
>JARRMH010000400.1:0-2874 GCA_037386205.1 Woeseiaceae bacterium
GGCTAAAACTGATCGAAGCCGGGCGGCACGACGACCATCTCGTCTCGCGGTTCCTGCGGCCTGTGCCACGCATTGCGACGGGGCGCGAGCTCGCGGGACGTGCGCACAGTGCGATCGATATCTCGGACGGCCTGGCCGGCGATCTCAGGAAGCTGCTCGATGCGAGCGGCTTTGGCGCAGAGATCGATCTCGGATTGTTGCCCGTCTCCGAGGCGTTGCGCGAGCAGTTCCCGGATGAGGCGCTCAGTCTCGCCCTGACGGGCGGTGACGACTACGAGCTGTGCTTCACGGCGCCGGCAAACGCGGTGAGCGACATCGAGGGCATCACGGCAATCGGCGAGATCGTCGCGGGCTCCGATCTCGTCTGTCGGCATGACGGTCGCGTAGTCGACGTCGACGAGCGCGGCTATCGCCATTTTGCATGACACGTACTCCCGATAATCTCGCGCAAACCGTACTGCGGGACCCGGTGCATTTTCTCGCCTTCGGATTCGGCACCGGCCTCGCGCCCTTCGCCCCGGGAACGTTCGGCTCGCTGCCCGGCGTCCTGTTGTTCTGGCTGACCCTCGGCCAGGGCGTCTACGCCCAGTTGGCCATCGCGGTCGGCCTCGTCCTGGCCGGCGTCTGGCTTTGCGGGGAGAGCGCGCGACGCATTGGCGTCCATGATCACGGCGGAATCGTCTGGGACGAGATCGCCGGTATGTACCTCACGCTGTTCGCGGCGCCGGCGACGCCATTCGGCTTCGCGCTTGCATTCCTGTTGTTCCGGGTCATGGACATTGTCAAACCCTGGCCGATTCGGGACCTGGATCACAGAATACACGGGGGGCTGGGAATTATGCTGGATGACCTCGTAGCCGCTCTCTACGCCGCATTGTTACTGGTTTTTGTAGGGTGGCTCATGACCTGATCAGTGAGACAGCATGGCCAGCAAGGTTTCTGCAATCGAGCGCCCGAATGACGTGCCCGAGAAAATCGGTAAATACGTCATTATCAACAAGATCGGCAAGGGCAGTACCGGCACCGTCTACCTTTCTCACGATCCGTATTACCGGCGCGACGTCGCCATCAAGGTCTACAATCTCGAAGAAGACGCCGATGCCGAGCGCGCCAAGGTGTCGCGCAAGATGTTCTTCAACGAGGCGCACATGGTCGGGATGCTCCAGCACCCGAACATCATGCCGATCTACGATGCCGGCGAGGAAGACGGCGCCTACTACGTCGTTACCGAGCACATCCAGGGCGCGCGCACGCTGGCCGCGTACTGCCGACCCGACAACCTGCTGCGCGTGGATGACGTTGTCGAGATCATCTACAAATGCGCCAAGGCCCTGCACTATGCGCACGGGCGGGGCGTGATTCATCGCGACATCAAGCCGTCGAACGTGATGCTTACGATCGACAACGATGTGCGCATCATCGACTTCGGCATTGCGATCGTCAGCGACTCGGACGTCTCGCGTATCGAGGGGATCGCCGGCTCACCGAGCTACATGTCGCCCGAGCAGGTTCAGTCCGAAGAGCTGACGCCGCGTTCCGATCTCTACTCGCTCGGCGCAGTCATGTACGAGCTGCTCACGGGCTTCCGGCCGTTCCGGGCGGATAACCTGTCGAAGCTGTTGCACCAGATCGTCTACGCGACACCGCCGCCGATCCATACTTACCGCGACGATCTCCCCGAGGAACTCGAGCACGTCGTCATGACGACGATGCAAAAGGATCCGGGCAAGCGGCTGGTCACCGGCAATGCAATGGCGGCCGAGCTGACGCGGGTCTACAAGGACCTGCGCCAGAAATACGACAGCCTCGACAACCAGGAACATTTCGACCTGCTGCGTACGTTGCATTTCTTCCACGAGTTCTCGCATGCCGAGATCTGGGAAGTGCTGCGTGCCTCGGACTGGCACGAGTACCGTGATGCTGAAGATATCGTGCGCGAAGGCGAGGTCGATGATCGCTTCTATATCATCGTCGCGGGCAACGTCGAGGTGCAGGCGAACGGCGAAACCATCGGCACGCTGGGCAATGGCGACTGTTTCGGCGAGACCAGCTACGTGCGCGGCGCCAAGCGCCAGGCGTCCATACGCGCCAACGGCCAGGTCACGATCCTGCGGGTCAGCTCGACGCTGATGGAGCAGGTGTCGTCCGCCTGCCAGCTGCGCTTCAACAAGGTCTTCCTGCGCTCTCTGATCACGCGCCTGCAGGGCAGCGGCGGTCCGAATACCTGACGGCGTCCCGCCCTTGCGTCGCTTTGCGCGGCGCTTTCCGGTTACACTCTGGCCTGGTACACACCCCGGGAACCGCTTCATGACGAAACGCTTGCTCTGCCTGCTGGCAGTCTTCTTTGCTGTGCCTGCGCACGCGGATGAACTTGGTGATGCGGTGCAACAGGATTACGACGAGCACCTCGGCGAACTGTTCGATCACTTCCACCGCAATCCCGAGTTGTCCACGATCGAACACGAGACTGCGCGACGGATGGCAATGGAACTCAGCCTGGCCGGCTTCCAGGTGACCGAGGGCGTCGGTGGTACCGGCGTCGTGGCGATGCTCGAGAACGGCGACGGACCGCTCGTCATGATGCGGGCTGACATGGACGGCCTCCCGGTCGAGGAGAAGTCGGGTCTGCCGAACGCATCGACAGCGAAACAGATCGACCCGATTACCGGCAACGAGGTGTTTACGATGCACGCCTGCGGCCATGACGTGCACATTACGAGCCTGGTCGGCACCGCCCGGTACATGGCCGCCAACAAGGACCGGTGGAGCGGGTCGCTGATGCTCGTCGTGCAGCCGGCCGAAGAGCGCGTGCTCGGCGCCCGCGCGATGCGCGAGGACGACATCTGGGGGCGCTTCGGCAAGCCCGACTACGCG
>JARRMH010000401.1:0-2863 GCA_037386205.1 Woeseiaceae bacterium
GCTCGGCGATGGTTGGCGTCCCCCGGTCGCCGCAGCGAAGACCGAATTCGGAGCGATTGCCGCCGGCCCGTGGCAGCCCGAGTACGATCGACGCGACCTTACGGACCTGCTGGCCGGCAATGCGAGGACGATCGCCCTGCTACCCGACGCGGCGCGGATCGCGGCGGCCGTGGAAGCACTGAACGCCGAGGGCCTGAATGTCGGGCTCATCATGATGGCCGCCATCCCCGGCGCGGCCATGACGGACAGCGATCCTGGGCGGGATGCAGCCAGCGCCGAGAATGGCGTCGCTTTTCTGCTGTCGCTGATCGCCGAACGCTGGCCCGTTCGGCCGCGTTGAGCCGTCGGGAGACTGCCTCCGCCTCGCACTACTGGGGGGCGGGCCGCTTTCCGGACTCGCGCGTCACGTCACGCGGCGCCGCTGCTGCATGGATCTACGGTTTTGCCGGATTGACGATGCCGGGCACGCTGACCACGAAATTCTCCGTCGATTTTGTTTCGAGCAAGGCACCGTTTACAGCGACATGCTGACCAAAGATGTCGTTGAGCGATTTCATGTGGGTTCTCGAATCACTCCAGACAACCAGGTAGCTGGTGTCTTCGCTCGAATAAGCTGAAGCACTCCACTGTTGCGTACCCGTTGCGTCGCTCACCGGAAAGTTGCCACCCTGGAGTTTGCCAGAGGTATCCACGCGTTGAGCGTAGATGTCGCGAGTGAAATTGCCCGTCCTTTCGTCGCCGAAAGTCACCAGAAATCCATTCTCGTCGGAAACGGCCACGGATACTCGGCCGTTCTGGTCTTTCTTTGCCGTGCTAATCGGGAAGTTCTTCCCCAGCAAATTTCCACCCGCCGCGGACAACCTACTTCGGATCAATTGACCGTAGATGTCGTGATCGAGCGCCGCTGTCTGATTGCGGCCGTCGGCCCATGCGGCAAGGTACTTGTCGCTGGCCGCGCTGTAGGCCACTGCCGGTCGCACCTGCAGATTCCCGGCTCTGGAAATGGGGAACTGACCACCGCGTAGCTGCCCGTCACATCTAACTCTCTGACCGTAAACATCCCAGCTTGTCGGCGCCGGCTGGGGCAAGCTCTCCCAGACGACGAGAAACTCGTCCTGCGCGGAGTTGTACGCGACAGACGGATTGCTCTCGTTGCCGGGGTCCGTCGATACCGGGAATGCGTTCCCGATCAGGCTTCCGCTGTGGCTCACCAGCTGTCCATAGATATCGTTCGTCATACCCACGTTTCGCCGATCGTCCCAGACGACAAGGTACTGATTGCTACCCGAACAGTAGGCAACCGCAGGGTAGAGATTGTCCTGGTCGGTACTGGATATGACGAAGTTCGTGCCCGCGAGTCTGCCGTCATGCGTCACGCGCTGACCGTAAATACTGGTGGCAGCAAACCCCGACGCGGCCGTGGCGCCCCCCCGCTCATCTTCCCAGACGACCAGGAAGTCCTGATTCATGGGATTGGCAGCGGCGCTGGGATTGCGTTGTGCGGCGTTATTGACGGCAATCGGAAAATTGGCAGAGACCCTGGTGCTCCGCACCTCGACGATGGCGCCAACAATGTCACCTGCGACTCCTCTGCCATCAGTCCAGGCCACGAGATATTGTCCTGCACCCGTGTCCAGATAGGCCACGGCGGGACTTTCCTGATCCTGCTCTGCGGGCGTGCCAATCAGGTAGACGACCACGGTTATGCCAAGTGCCGCTGCCACAGCAAACACCATGACATAGAGCCACTTCCGCCAGCCATGATTCGCTGCGGCGACCTTATCGGACATCTTCTGCACCCCCGGGTGATGACTACAGGCCAGCGAACTCGACCTCGGCCCGGCCCGCCTGGCAGGAACTATCGAGAGTTACCGAACCCCCGATGCTAGCCGGGCACCGGCGGCTCCCCTTTGCCCGGTCTCCTGGCGCTCAGCACTCGTATCAATTTGCGGCAACAGTCGTCGGCATCGGGGCGGCCCACACGTGGCGGTTTGCGCCTGTCGTACAGGGTCTTGGTGCGATGTGCTTCGCGCACATACGGTCGACCGGCCTGCATACCCTCGGCACGAAATACGAATTGATAGTTCCCTGCCTGGCTGGTCTTGATGAACAGGCCACCGTAATCGCCATCGTCCGCTTCGCCGTCCTGGTGAGCACCGTCGTCACGTAGAACTTCCACGTAGTCTGCGTTGGACGGACTCCTGGCGAAGACTCTCACCGTCGAACCTCTTACCGGCAACCCGGCTTCAGTCAGTACGGCATTAAGGCGAATACTGTCCCCGACGAACTTGGTGCCCGGCTCGACATAAGCCTGCAGACGCAGATTCGACCCGGCGCCGATGGCGATCCCGTAATCGAGCGGTTCCTTGCTGTCGCGGCATTTGCGAGGCAGGAACCCACGGCCCACTTCTGCGGCGTTACCCTCTTCCTCGCTTCCCTAATCCGCATCTCCACCATGACGAGGCGGATAGATATCACCAAAACAGACTCTTCCTTCATGGACCACCACGGCTTGCCAGCGCCCCGCGTAGCGATGCGGTTCGCCTTTGGGGAAGGTGGCTTCGACAAACCGCGCCGTGGGTGTCGAACGAAAACGTATGCCGAATCCGGGCGGGAGTTCGGTGCCCGAGATTTGCTCACCGGAGGGCGTGATCAAATACAACGGCAAGCGTCCGTCGGGATGATCGTAAATCACCACCATCGTATTGACGTCACCGGGAAAAATATCGAAATCGTGCAGGTGCTTGTCGCCCGGAGCGATGGTATAGAACGGATCGGCGATAGTGGCCAGACTCGCTGTTTCCATGAAGATCTGGGTGAAGTATTTCTCGAGCAGGAAATAGTCGGAGCCGGTCAGGTCCAC
>JARRMH010000402.1:0-4555 GCA_037386205.1 Woeseiaceae bacterium
CGGGCAGATCATCCCGTGGAACTTCCCGCTGCTGATGGCGGCATGGAAGATCGCGCCGGCACTGGCCTGTGGCAACACGGTCGTTCTGAAGCCGGCGGAAACCACGCCGCTGACCGCGCTGAAGCTGGCCGAGGTCGTACGGGACGCCGGCCTGCCGCCGGGCGTCGTCAACATCGTGACCGGGGCGGGCGCCACCGGAGCGGCGATCGTGGAGCACCCGGATATCGACAAGATCGCGTTTACGGGCTCGACCGCGGTCGGCAAGATCATCATGCGCGCGCTCGCCGGCACCAACAAGAAGTACACGCTTGAACTGGGCGGCAAGGCTGCCAACATCGTCTTTGCGGACGCAGCCATCGACGAAGCGGTCGAAGGGATCGTCAACGGGATCTTCTTCAACCAGGGGCACGTCTGTTGTGCCGGATCGCGACTTCTCGTGCAGGAGTCCGTGGCAGAAGAGGTGATCAGCAAGCTCAAGGATCGCATGGAGACGCTGATCGTCGGCGATCCGCTCGACAAGAACACCGATATCGGCGCTATCAACTCGAAGATGCAGCTCGAGAAGATCGAATCGTATCTCGACATCGGCCGGCAGGAAGGCGCCGAGATGTACCAGAGTTCCTGCCGGGTGCCGGGCACGGGATACTGGTGCCGGCCGACGTTGTTCACGGGCGTGTCCCAGTCGAATCGCGTCGTTCAGGAGGAGATCTTCGGCCCCGTGCTCGCGATCCAGACGTTCCGCCGGTTTGACGAGGCCGTCACGAAGGCCAACAACACGCCGTACGGCCTGTCAGGCGGCATCTGGACCGACAAGGGGGCGAAGATCTTTCGCATGACACAAAGCGTCCGGGCCGGTGTGATCTGGGCGAATACCTTCAACAAGTTCGATCCGACCTCGCCGTTCGGCGGTTACAAGGAGTCGGGAGTGGGACGCGAGGGCGGCTTGCACGGCCTCGACGCCTATCTCGACCCGGGAGCGTGACGATGGCGCGCATTCCGGTTGCCAAGACCTACAAGATCTACATCGACGGCAAGTTTCCGCGGACCGAGTCGGGCCGTTACTTCGCGCTCGAGGACGCGCAGGGCAGCGTGCTCGCGAACGTCTGCCGCGGCAGCCGCAAGGATTTCCGCAACGCTGTCGTCGCGGCGCGCAAGGCGCAGCCGGCCTGGGCCGGTGCCAGTGCCTACCTCAGGGGGCAAATTCTCTACCGCATCGCGGAAATGCTCGAGGGACGACGCGATCAGTTCGTCGCCGAACTCGCGCTCCAGGGCGTTTCGCAGCGAGCGGCGGAAAAGGAAGTCGACCTGTCGATCGACCGGCTGATCTATTTCGCCGGCTGGGCCGACAAGTACCAGCAGGTCTTCAGCGCGGTCAACCCGGTCAGCTCGTCGCACTTCAACTTCTCTGTCCTGGAACCCACCGGCGTCGTCTCGATCCTCGCGCCGGACAACTCCGGACTGCTCGGGCTCGTTTCCAACGTCGCGCCGACCATCGCCGGCGGCAACACCTGCGTCGTGCTGGCATCGGAAAGCATGCCCTTATCCGCAATCAGCTTCGCCGAGGTACTGCATGCGTCCGACGTGCCCGGCGGCGTCGTCAATATTCTTACCGGCCTGCGTGCGGAGCTGACCGAACAATTTGCCTCGCACATGGACGTCAACGCGGTCGTCTGGTGCGACGGCGGCCCGAAAGTGGCAAGAATCATCCAGGAACTCGCGGCGGAGAACGTCAAGCGAGTGATTCGTCGCGCGCGCATCGACTGGTCAAAGCTCGACGCGCAGCATCCTTACCTGATCCGCGACACCCAGGAAGTTAAAACGTGCCGAAACGGGCACAGGTCGCGAGTGCGCGCTGGTTGACCCAGCCGTACAGGAACCCGGCGCAATACGCATCGCCGGCGCCGGTCGTATCGATGACCTTATCCACTGCCGTTGCCGCCTGGACAATAGTCTCGTCCCCTTGCCGGATGACCGACCCTTTTGCGGAACGGGTAATCGCAAACAGGTTGTCGAAGTCGTCGAGGGCAGCCATCGTGTCGTCGAAGCGGTCCGTGCCGACGAGAGCATTCACTTCATCCTCGTCGGCTACCACGATGTCGATGCCATCGCGCACAAACTCCGCGAAGGAATCACGATGGCGTTCGACACAGAAGGAATCGGACAGCGACAGCGCGACGGCGGTGCCGTTGGCCCGCGCCAGGTCCACGGCCTTGCGGGCCAGGGCCGGCCCTTCCGCGATGTCCCAGACGTAGCCTTCCAGCAGGATCGCTTGCGGCGCACCGATCGTCTCCTCGCTGATGTCACGGAGTCCGAGTTCGGTACAGGCGCCGAGGTAAGTCTGCATCGTGCGCTGGCCATCAGCCGTGATCAGTACGTGGCTGCGCGCGGTTGGCGCACCGTCGGTCGCCCGCGGCAGGCGGATATCGACGCCGAGCGAGCGCATGTCGTGATTGAAGATCCGCCCGAGCTGGTCGTCACGGACCTTGCCGATGTAGGCCGCCGATCCGCCGAGATTCGCAAAGCCGGCAATCGTATTGGCGACCGAGCCTCCCGACATTTCGGTCGCGGGCCCCATCATGTTGTAGATGTCTTTGGCCCGTTCCTTGTCGATCAGGGTCATCGATCCGGGCTCGGCCCCGATCCGATCGAGAAAGGCATCGTCCACATGTGCAAGCACATCGACGATCGCATTGCTGATACCGAGAAGCTGAACTTTAGCTGGCATTCGATCCCGTCCGTCAGAAAAAGCAACCAGATTAGCACCGCGCGCATCTTAATTGATATGGCCATTGCGTGCCCGAGTCGGTATCTTTCCACCCAACGCGGGGAAACTCGAATGAGACTGGAATCCAGGTAATGCGAAAATCGGCAAATCTATTGATTCCGCTCAGTGTGATCCTGCTCTACTACGTGTTCTGGGCGCTGCTCGTGTGGTGGCTGGTACGCCGCTTTCCGGTCATCGGCGAGTACCTGCCCATCGGCGGCATCAGTGACCTCGCCAGCGCCAACGTGGAATCGTTCGAACCCGTCTACACGATGGTCGAGCGCAACCTGTTGACGCCATCGGGCCCGTTGCGCCTGTTACTGGCAATCATCGGCTCAATCATCCTTACCGTGCCGATTTCGTGGACCTACTTCATCACGAGTCGCGCGCGGCGCATTGACCAGTCCTTCCTGCAGACCATCATGATCCTGCCCGTCGTCGTCACAGGCATTGCAATGATCGTGGTCAACAGCCTCGCGCTGGCGTTCAGTCTGGCCGGCGTCGTCGCGGCGGTCCGGTTCCGATTTACCCTCAACCAACCATCCGATGCGATGTATATCTTCGTCGCGATTGGCCTCGGCCTGGGCGCAGGCATAGGGGCGCTCGGCATTGCCGCCGTGATTTCATTCACTTACTCGATGGCCACGCTCGTTATCTGGAAACTCGAATACGGCAAGACGCTCGCCGGCCCCTTCCTGACGATGCTGACGCGGCGTGACGCCGGGGAAGACCAGTACTAGGAACAGCAGATGTCCGACGGCGAAAAACGCAGCCTGCTCCTGATTCATGGCCGGGGATTCAAGCCGGCAAAGGACAAATATCTCGATATTGCGCTGACGGCAATCCGCACGGGCCTTGAACGCGACTATCCGAACTGCACTCCCCGCCTGGAAGACGTCGATGTCGAGCTTGCCTGGTACGGCGACCTGAATGCCAGGGTGCTGGAAGAAAACGGTGATGCTTACGACGAGGAACTTGACGTCGGCGATCGGCACAATGCGCTGCAGGCGCTGAGCCAGATCAAGCCGCGCAAGAAGTTCAGTATCAGGTTGTACGACACGCTGCCCGGCAAATCCTCGTTACCCGAGTTCTTCATGGGTGTCGGGGCGCCGCTGCTCAATGCGGTCGGATTCCGTATGCCCGTGATCGGTAAGCTGGCCAAGGATTTCGCGGCCTATGTCGGGGACCAGGAGTTTGCCGCGGAAGTGCGCAGCCGCCTGCGTGACAAGCTCTGTGCGCTGATGGATCGTGGTGACAAGATCATGCTCGTTTCCCACGGCACCGGCAGCGTGGTCGCTTACGATGTCTTGTGGGAACTGTCGAACGATACGGCCACCTACCCGGAATACGGCGGCTTCAAGGTCGACCAGTGGATTACGATGGGATCACCGCTGGGAGACAGTATCGTGCAGAAGTGCCTGCTCGGTGCCGGCGAGCGCGAGGAGAACCGGTTTCCCAGCAACGTCATCTCGTGGCACAACATGGCCGCAGAAGATGATTATTGCTGCCACGACAACACGGTGGCCGATGACTTCAAGAAGATGATGGTGCAGAAACGAGTCAGCGCCGTGCACGACTACCGGATCTTCAATCTCGCCGTCCGCTACGGCAAGTCGAATCCGCACAGCTCGGTCGGCTACTACATCCATCCCCGCATGGCAAAGATCCTCGCCGACTGGATCGGCGAGCCGGTCAATCCCCCAGACACGCCTCAAGAAAACGGTAGTTGACCTGCCGTTTCGAGTCGATGATCTTGTAGAACTTGTCGATAAACCGCTTGACGCGCTTGCG
>JARRMH010000403.1:0-2830 GCA_037386205.1 Woeseiaceae bacterium
CCGCAGCCGTAACGTTGCATCAGGTATTGCGCCACGAGTTCGCCGGTAAACCCGGTGGCGCCGTAGACAATGACATCGAATCGGCGGGGCGCTTGCATTCCGTGAGTTTACATTGATATGTTGGACGAAAGGCGGCGCGCGTGCTTCGCGACCCATCAGACCGCCGATCAACGCGACTTTACTCGTCTTCGAGATGGATTTCGGCCCGCAATGCCTGCGTTGCGGGAAGCGTCGCGTTGTCATGCAAGGAACGAAGCATCATGAGAAATCTCGCCCGGATCGCTGTCATTTGCAGCACCATGGTTCTGGCCGTTGCGCCTCTGACGGCCGACGCGGCCCGCAAGCCGCAAGAGCTGCTGCAATACATCCCCGCCGACACGCCATATCTGGTCGCATTGATCCGGCCGTTACCGGATGAGTTCGTCGACAAAGTGGAGCCTGCCATAGACGAGTCGCTGGCGGCATACCGCAACCTGATGGAGATCATGGCAGCGGATGCGGCGCGCAAGCTGGCAGAACAGGAAGGGGGCGAAGCGCAAGCCCGGCGCTACGACGCCCTGATGAGCGAGTTGATGGCGCTGATGAGCGTGCGCGGGCTGCGCGAGGCCGGTATCGGACGCGATGCCCTGTTCGCGCTGTACGGTGACGGGCTGCTGCCCGTGATACGCATTGCGCTCTCCGATGGTGAGAAGTTCGATGCGGCTCTGGAGCGGATCGAGGCAGCATCCGAAATGGAGTTCCACGTCGCGGCCATCGACGAGATGGAATACCGGTACCTCGACGTTGACGGCAAGGCCCGGCTCATCGTTGCGACACCGGGGGACGACGCCGTCATCACGATGGTGCCGAGCGGGTACGCAGACGAGCGCCTCGCCAGGACCCTCGGCTTCGAAATGCCGCGCAGAAGCCTTGCCCAGACCCGGGACCTTCGCGACATCGCGCGTGAGTACGGCTTTACCGATCATGCGATCAGCTATTTCGACACCAAGCGCATTGCAGCAACGTTCCTTGGTGACCCCTCCGGCCTCAATGCGGAGCTGCTGGCCCTTGCTGATTACGACGTATCGCAACTCGACGCCACGTGCCGAGAGGAATTCGCCGAAATGGCCGCGATCGTTCCGCGTATCGTCGCGGGCTATACGGACGTCGATGAACACAGTCTCGAAACGGCTATGATCGTGGAGATGCGGGACGATATTGCTGCCGGACTGACCACGTTACCCGCCGCCGTTCCCGGTCTCGGGCAGGATCCCGGTGGGCTGCTCTCGTTCGGCTTCAGCCTCAATCCCCTGGCACTCCGCGGCTTCTACGAGGCCCGCCTCGACGCCATGGAAGAAGACCCCTACGAGTGCGTGCATCTTGCCGAACTGCAGGCGAGCACGGCGCAGGGGAGGGAAGCGCTGCAGAAGCCAATTCCACCGGTCGTCTACAACTTCCGGGGAATGCTCGCGCGCATCGAGGATGTGAGCGGGCTCGACATGAGTGGCGCCAAGCTGCCCGAGTCGCTTGACGCCGGGTTTCTCCTCGCGATGGAAAATGCGCAGGACCTGGTCAACGCGGGCGCCTTGATGAGTCCGCAGATCGCGGCACTCAACCTGCTGCCCGACGGTGAAGCGAAGCGGCTCGAGTGGCCCGAACTGGGTGAGCTCGCTGCGCAGGCGTTCGCCGCGTTGACGACCCGTGGATTGTCGATCGCCGTCGGCGAGGATGCCGAGCGAGAAGCCGAGGCGATGCTGGCCGAAGACGTTGCGGAGCCGGCGCCGCTGATCAGTTTCAGCATGGACGCAAAGCGCTACTACGAATTTGTCGGTGCCTCTGTCATGCGAGCAGAAGAGGCCGGGGAAGAGGAGCCGATGTCCGATGAAATGCGTGCTGCGATGCGCGACCTGGTGCAAGCGTCCGGCAAGATATACGATCGACTCTCGATGAACGTTCACTTGACCGAGCGCGGCATCGAGTTGGGGTCCCGCGTGACCCTGGCCCGGTAGCGGCGCAGCCATGGAGGCGAACACGATGTACAGGCTACCGCTCCTTCTGCTGCTTGCCGCCGGGTTCCTGGTCGCGTGCAGCAACAGCAACGGCCGGCTGCACGCCGATCTTGACCAGGTTGTCACACAGGGCACGGTCAGCCCGGTCGATGGCGTGACGTCCGCGGGTCAGCCGGACGCCGACGCCCTCGGTGTCTTCGCCAGGAGCGGCTACGCAGCCGTCATCGACATGCGCACGGCCGGCGAGGATCGAGGCCTCGACGAGCCGGCCGTCGTGCGGCAGCTTGGCATGGAATACGTCACGTTTCCCGTCAGCGCCTCCGACATCACGCTGGCCAAGGCCAGGGAACTCGATGCCCTGCTCGAACAATACGACGAACCCGTGCTGTTGCATTGCGGCAGCGGCAACCGGGTCGGGGCATTACTGGCGCTGAGCGAATACCTCGCAACCGGCGACCGGGAGAAGGCTCTGCAAAAGGGCCGGGACGGGGGCCTGACCGGCCTCGAGGACAGAGTCGTCGAGGTCATCGACAGCTCAGCCGGCCCGTAGACCGGCCTGGCCCTCGAACCGGGCCCTGCATTCGATTTTGCCGTTGCGGTTTTCCGCAATCGCGCAGTCAGGTACACTCCCGTAAAGTGTCAATCTAGCATGTCACACGATATGTCAAGTTTTGATTACAATGCGGCCCGGCAATTGAACGACACGCGGAGCAACGGCGAGCACCTCGAAACCGACCGTCCCGAGGCGCGTATCGGCCCGAACGCGGTCATTCAGACACTGCGGGCTATTGCGGATCTCGAGGGGCCTGGACCCCGTGATGCCATCGTGCGGCAGCTCGCCA
>JARRMH010000404.1:0-2826 GCA_037386205.1 Woeseiaceae bacterium
TGCAGGCGGCGAGAAAAGCGAATCGCAGCCCGTCGCTGTCGCTGATGCCCCTGTCGTTCGCATCGATTCTCGGCGGAATGATTACGCTGATCGGGACCCCGCCCAACATCGTCGTCGCCGAGTACCGCGGCGACGCGCTGGGCGAATCCTACCGGATGTTCGATTTCGCACCGGTGGGCCTGATCTGCGCCGTGATCGGCGTACTCTACGTGGCGTTGATCGGCTGGCGCCTGTTGCCGGCCAAGCGGCAATCCGACAACGCGCCGAAGTCGCTGTTCGATATTGCCGACTACATCGCCGAGGCGCGCGTCCCCGAGGGGTCGCCCATCATCGGCAAACGGGTGCGAGACCTCGACGAGGAGGCAGAGAAAGCCGATGTCGAGATTATTGGATTGATTCGCAGCGGGCGTCGACTGCCCGGATTCGCCCGGGTTGCCGAGATCCAGGCGGGCGATGTCCTGGTGCTGGAGGCCAGCCCGGACAGCCTCGAGGAGGCGCTGGGTTCACTCGACCTCGAATACGTTGCCAAAGAAGACGGCAAGCTGGGTGATAAAGAGTTGCTGCTCACTGAAGTGGTCGTCCAGGACACCTCGCGGCTGGCGGGGCGCTCGGCGATCTCGGTAAGACTGCTGTATCGGTATCGCGTCGCGCTCGTTGGGGTTTCGCGCCAGGGCAAGCGTTTTCGCGAAAAGGTACGCAAGCTCATCCTGCAACCGGGCGACGTGCTGCTGTTGCTCGGTGCCGAGGAACGGCTGGCCGACGTAACCGGCAGACTCGGACTGCTGCCCCTTGCCGACCGCGGCCACACCGTCGTCAAGCGTGAAAAAGTATGGTGGGCCGTCGGTATTTTCGCGGCCGCGATTCTCGCCGCCAGCTTCGGCATTGTCTATCTGCCGATCGCGCTCGGCTGCGTCGTTGCGCTGTATGTACTGCTCAACATCGTGCCGCTGCGCGATGTCTACACGTCAATCGAATGGCCCGTTATTGTCTTGCTCGGCTCGATGATTCCGATTGGCGGTGCGCTCGAATCCACGGGCGGCACCGAGTTGATCGCGGGCGGTATCGTCGAACTCGCGGCGGGCTTCTCGCCAGTGATCGTGCTCGGGTTGCTCATCGTCGTCACGATGACGTTGTCGGATGTGATGAACAACACGGCAACGGCGGTTATTGCGGCACCCATCGCGGTCGAAATAGCGTCCCGCCTCGGGGTGAGTCCGGACCCGTTCCTGATGGGGGTGGCTGTCGCTGCGTCCTGCGCGTTCCTGACGCCGATCGGCCACAAGAACAACACGCTCATCATGGGGCCGGGCGGCTATCGGTTCGGCGACTACTGGCGTATGGGCCTGCCGCTCGAAATCATCGTCGTGCTCGTCTCGGTTCCGGCGCTGATCACGTTCTGGCCGTTGTGATTATGTAAAACGGCTGTCGCAAATTGCCTGAAGCCGGCGTCAAATACTGACAACCAGCGCGCACCGGCGCCTTTGCCCTGATTCGATCCCGTTTTCTAACTGGCTGATTGGAAATGATTTTTCGCGAGCCGCCGGACGCTGCTCGTATTGGCATACGGTTTGCAGCAGTCTCCTGCAGAGGCCGCCTTTAGGTGGCGCCAGGACAGACATGACGGAGTATGGCATGAGCAACGTGACCCTCCAGGATTGGACCGGGACCAGCGTCAGTTTGAAGTACGATCGGCACCGTGACGTTCAGTATCGCGTGTACCGCGAGAATGACACGGCCTTTCTCGAAGTACGCGAACCCGACGACAAAGCACACATTCACACGCTCGAACTGCCCGACGGCATGAAGCTCGATCGCAGCAGCTACGAAGTGCTGCTGCGCTATGTGCTGCTCGACATCGTCGCTGCGTAGTCTTCGACGGCGGTCCAGACGCGCAGCAGGTTCTCGCCCAGGATCTTGCGGACGTCGTCTTCGCTGTAGCCGCGCCGCAGGAGGCCGGCGATGAGGTTGGGGTACGACGCGACATCCTTGAGCCCGACGGGCAGTGCATCACCGACACCGTCGTAGTCGGACCCGATCCCGACGTGGTCGATGCCCGCGATATCGACGACGCGGTCGAAATGGTCGAGTACGTCGTCGAGGGAGGCAAAGGGCAGGGGGCCGTGCTCCGCGGCATAGATGTCCGGGTATTCGCGATACAGAAAGGTCTCCGTCAGGTGCGGGTTTGCCGCCAGGTAGGCTTTCCCGGCTGCGGTGCGCGCCTCGCTGTAGTCGAGCGCCTCTTGCGTTATGAACATGGACCCGAAGTTGATCTGGATGACGCCACCGCGCTCGGCGAGGGCAACGATCATCTCGTCACTCATATTGCGCTCGAAGCCTGGCGTGAAATGGCGGGCCGAGGAATGCGACGCGATCGCCGGCGCCGCGGAAATCTCCATGATTTGCCAGAACGCATCGTCGGACACATGACTGACGTCAACCATGATGCCGAGTCGGTTCATCTCGCGAATGACCTCTGCGCCGAATTCGCTGATGCCGTTCCATTGATGCTCCTCGTCGTAGGAGGAGTCGGAAAGGTGATTCGTCGAACCGTGTGACAGGGACAGGTAGCGAATTCCACGCTCATAGAAATACGCGAGGTTCTCGATGTCGCCCTGCAGCGGCGAGCCATTCTCCATTCCCATCGGCAGCGACAACAGTCCGGACGCGAACTGCGCGCGCACGTCGGCGACGCTGGTCGCGATGGCAAACTTGTCCGGAGCCTGCTGCACGAAGCCCTCGACCAGTTCGATCAACTGCTCGGCCGTCACCTTCGACTCGCCGGTTTCCTCGAGTGATGCCGGTGTGTAAATCGACATGAAAGCGGCG
>JARRMH010000405.1:0-2820 GCA_037386205.1 Woeseiaceae bacterium
CCACGTAGAGAAAAACAGCAGCGAACCACCCTGGCAAACCGAGGAAGAAAATCTCTGTACCCGCGCTAAAGTTGATAAGAAGGCACGCCAGAAGTGTCAATACCCAGGTAAGCCCAGCAGGCCAATTCCACTTCATTCCTGAAAGCTCGGCGAGATTGCTCTTGAGTCCAAGCCTCGGATACACCCAGAAGTCTATAAATATGATCGCCCCCATAGGCATCAGAACAAGTCCATAGAGTGCCACGAAGTTGAGAAGTTGCATCACCAGGGCTGGAAAACAAGCTGCCGTGGTCGTGATAAGTCCAACAATCAGTGTAACCTTCCAAGTACTGGACTTTGGCAGGACAGATTGCACCGCAAGACCAGCTCGATAAATTGTGGGATTCGCAGTAGTTATACCTGCCACGATCACACAAAACGCTCCTGCAAATCCTGCGGCAGCAGCGGCAAGGACAGCAGCCTCTCGAAACGTGCCCAGCGTTCGTCGAGGTCGGCACCGCCGCGCTCCACGTAGTCGGCGACCAGCGCCTTGCCGTGGTTGTAGTTGATCACGTAGCTGCGGTAGGCATCGAAAAAGCGCGTCCGCTGGAAGGACTTGTCCTCGCGTGACATCGCGTAGTCCTGCAGCCATTGTGCGGCCTCGTCGCGGGTCATGGTCCCGTTGAGGTAGCCACGCGCTGCCTCGTTGCCGGCAAAATCCAGTTGCGCAATGAGGCCTTGGACCGCGTAATAAAGGTCCGTGTCGGCAACGTCGAGGCCGGCAAGCGGGAACAGCACTTCCTTCTCGAACGCCATGCGCTCGTCACCCGGAAACGCGAGCTCGATGCCGTAGTTGCCACTGCCTTCGGCGATCAGCGACTGGGGACTGAAGAGCGGGTACAGCGAATATTCGATCCAGCCCTTTGCCCGGACGAGCTTCTCCTCGAGCAGCGCATTGAAGGTGTGGTGTCCCGGGTAGCCCTCATGGCAGCCGAGATCGACCGCACGGCTGATGAAGATCGGGAAGTCGGTGTTGACCTGGATCAGGCTCTGCGCATTGCCCTGGTACCAGTTGTAGCCCGACCAGGGCTTGTCCGTGACATACTCGATAGTGAACGATTCGTGCGCGGGCAGCTCGATGTGCTCGAGCGTGCGCCTGCGGCACTCGGCCATCGCTGCGTCGAACACGGCCGGTAGCTTGTCGAGGTCGATAACGAAACGTTCGTTGAAGGCTTCGACCCGTTTGCTCAGGCTGCCGTCGCCTGGCAGCAGGGCATCGATCTCGTCCAGGATTGCCTGGAAATGGGCGGCGTCATGCGTCGGTGCGACACTGCCGAACAGGGCAGCGGACTCGTCGTCGAAATCCAGGAACTCCTGCTTGTTGATCGCGATGCGCGTATCGAGCGCCTGGAGTCGCGCGAGCAATCCCTCGATGCGCATTTGCAGCATCCGGTCGTCGCCCGTGTCGATGTTCGCGAGCCGGGCGGCAAGGTCGCCGGAGGCCACGAGTAACTCATCGAGCGACAGGGCCTGGTCTTCGGCCGCAGCCCGCACGTCTTCGGGGCCGAAATAGGCGTCGACGTGAGCCGGGTCGTGCTGCGCCATCGACAACTCGAGAAACAGGTATTCGCGCGCCAGTGCGTCGAGGTCCGGGCCGGGCTTGCTGCAGGCGCCGACCGCCACGGTCGCAATCAGGAGTGGCAACAGTCTATTCATCGCCAAGCTTCTTCAGTTCATAAAGGGCATCGAGTGCCTCGCGGGGGCTCATCGCATCGGGATCGAGCTCGGCCAGCGTATCCAGCACCGGGCTCGAAGCCGCCGGCGCGGGAGACGAGAAGTCCAGCTGACCCTGCTCGAGCGGGCCCTTGCCACGCGCGCGCTCGGCCTCGAGCGCGGTCAGGTAGGTGCGCGCCCGCCGGATCACCTGTTGCGGCACACCGGCCAGCGAGGCGACCTGCAGGCCGTAGCTCTGGTTCGCAGGCCCCGGCTTGACGGCGTGCAGGAAGACGAGCTGCCCGTTGTGCTCGGTTGCGTCGAGGTGCACGTTGCCGCAGGCCGGCAGCTCCTGCGTCAGCGCCGTCAGTTCGAAATAGTGGGTTGCAAACAGCGTGAAGGCCCTGGCCTTCTCGCCCATGTGATGGGCGGCCGCCCATGCCAGCGACAGGCCGTCGAACGTGCTGGTTCCGCGCCCGATCTCGTCCATGAGCACGAGGCTGTGCTCGGTCGCGTTGTTGAGGATAGTGGCCGTTTCGGTCATCTCCACCATGAACGTGGAGCGTCCGCCGGCGAGGTCGTCGGATGCGCCGATGCGCGTGAAGATGCGATCGATCGGCCCGATCTTCAGGCGCTCGGCCGGCACGTAGCTGCCGATGTGCGCGAGGATGACGATCAGGGCGGTCTGCCGCATGTAGGTCGACTTACCGCCCATGTTGGGGCCTGTGATGACGAGCAGCCGCCGCGTATCATCCAGCGACAGGTCGTTGGCGATAAACGGCGCGTCGATGACCTGTTCCACGACGATGTGCCGGCCGCCCTCGATTTCGATGCGCGGGGTCGGGCTGATCTCGGGTCGGGTCAGTCTCAGTGCGTCGGCGCGCTCGGCGAAACAGGCCAGCACATCGAGTTGGGCGAGAGCCGTGGCCGAGAGTTGCAACGCGCCGAGCACTTCGTGCAGCTTGTCGAGCAGCTCACGTAGAGCAGCTTCTCGCGGCTCAATGCACGCTCGCGCGCCCCGAGGACCTTGTCTTCGAACTCCTTCAGCTCCGGCGTGATGAAGCGCTCGGCGGACTTCAGCGTCTGCCGCCGGACGTATTCGGTCGGTGCCTTGTCGGCCTGCGCTTT
>JARRMH010000406.1:0-7511 GCA_037386205.1 Woeseiaceae bacterium
CGGCGCCGGCTTCCTGGATGTACTGAAACACGTCTGCCCGCAGGTAGGTCGCCTTGCCCCGGAACAGCCGGCCGAACGACAGCACCACCTCGCCGGTGAATGTCAGAAGCGTGCGGGCGGCGCTCAGGGCGCCGAGGGTCTGCAACCCTACCCGCTCCAGAAAGGGCGGTCTGCGGTGCTCGCGGCTGTACTCAGCCTGTTCCTGATCCCGATCATCCTGTTCTACATGCTGCGGGACTGGGATATGATCGTTGCCCACGTCGGCGCCCTCGTACCCGAAAGCAAGCGCGAGACCGTCTTTCGCCTGGCCCATGAGTCGGACGAGGTGCTGGGCGCGTTCCTGCGCGGTCAGCTGCTCGTGATGCTGGCGCTCGCGGCGATTTATTCGATCGGGCTGACCCTGGTCGGCGTCGAGTATGCCATCGCGATCGGCGTTGTTTCCGGCCTCGTCAGTTTCGTTCCTTACCTCGGATTCATTTTCGGCATCGCGCTTGCCGGGCTCACCGTGGCGCTCGAGCCGGACCCCCTCTGGCAGCTCCTCGGCGTGGTCGCCACATTTTCCATCGCCCAGTTCATCGAGGGCTCGGTTCTTACGCCGAAGCTCGTGGGCAATCGCATCGGCCTGCATCCCGTGCTCGTGATATTCGCGGTTGCCGCGGGCGGCAAGCTGTTCGGCTTCTTCGGCATCCTGCTGGCGTTGCCGGTCGCTGCAGTGCTGTCGGTGATCGTGCGTTTCGCTTTCAACCGGTATCTCAAGGAAAACCCGGAGGCGCTCGCGGGACTCGATACCGAATGAGCCAGCTCGCTCTCCCTCTGCAGCTTGCCGATCATGCCGTGTTCGCGAGTTTTCATGCGACCGGCAACGAGACGCTCGTGGCAACACTGCGGAGCCTGGCAGCGGGTGAACTGGCGTCGGGTTGCTGGCTCTGGGGGTCCACGGCGACGGGCAAGACCCACCTGTTGCAGGCCGTCTGCGACAGGGCGGGTGATCGCGCTGCCTACATACCGTTGGCCATGCTCTCCGGTGCCGGCCCCGGGGTACTCGAGGGGCTCGAGGCGCGCAACGTGGTTTGTATCGATGACGTCGATGAGGTCGCGGGCGATGCTGCGTGGGAGACGGCGTTGTTCAATCTTTTCAATGCGCTCCAGGACAGCGGCGGCCAGATGGTCGTATCGGCCAAGGCACCGCCGCGCGAATGTCGCTTCAACCTTGTCGACCTGCGCAGCCGCATGTCGCGGCTGGCGGTTTTCAAGGTGCATTCACTCGACGAAACGCAGCGGGTTTCGGCCTTGCAGCTGCGCGCCGGCCACCGGGGCCTGGAGTTGCCGGATGACACCGCGACGTACCTGCTGCGCCACACGGCGCGGGACATGGGGAGCCTCTATGATCTCCTCGACAGGCTGGATCTCGAGGCATTGCGGGCCCAGCGGCGCCTGACGATCCCTTTCGTTCGGGACGTGCTGCGCGACAGCTAACCTGCGAGCCGGCGGGCCACGTCCGCAACGCGCGCACCGAGGGCGCGGGCCAGTGTCTTTTCCTCATCCGACAAGGTATCTGCGTCACGATTCCAGGTGACGTGTGTCGGGCCGTATGGCGTGCCGCCCGAACGAGTGCTCGACAGCGCCGGCTCGGTGTAGGGGATGCCGACGTACACCAAGCCGTGGTGGAGCAGCGGTATGGCCATCGTCAGCAATGTCGTTTCCTGGCCCCCGTGCAACGAGCCTGTCGAGGCGAACGTACCGAACGGTTTATCGACAAGAATGCCCTGTTGTCGAGAAAATGCTTGAGCGGGCCGGCCATATTGCCGAAGTTACTCGGGCTGCCCATGATCAGGCCTGCGCATTCCTCGAGGTCTTTCCTGGTCGCATACGGCGGCCCCGACGACGGGATCGGATCCTCGGTCGCAGCGGTGACGGTGGACACGTCGGGAACCGTGCGCACACGCGCCGACATGCCCTTGACGCGGTCGACGCCTCGCGCCACCTCCCGGGCCAGCGCCTCGGTCGCGCCGTTGCGGGAAAAATAGAGCACGAGGATGTCGGCCATCAGGGCAGCAGTTCGCTGACGTTTTCCGGTGGCCGGCCGAGGACCGCCGCGCCGCTCGCGGAATCGATGACGATCGGTCGTTGGATTACGCGTGGATGCTTGACCAGCCACGAAGCAAGGGCACGGTCGTCGTCAAGCGGCGGCAGGTCGCTCGCCTGCCTGAATTCCTCTTCGCCGCGACGCAGCAGTCCGGCGACGCCGCTACCGAGTTGCTTGGCGATCGCGATGATTTCGTTGGTGCCGGGTGGGTTTTTCAGGTACTCGATGACCACGGGTTCGATCCCTGCCTCCCGGATCAGGCCGAGCGTTTGCCGCGACTTCGAGCACCGCGGGTTATGATAGATCGTCAACGCCATGTCATTTACCCAAAAGTTCCTGTTCTGCCGGCTACGGACTCTAGCAGGACGGGGGCCCGGCGTCAGCGCCGCGGCGTGCTTGACGGCTGTCGAGTCCGTTGCTAATTTGAAGCACCGGTCAATTCTCGGGGACAATCAGAACAATTGTGCAAGCCTCTGTAATTCAACTGTTTTTCAAAAGTCTGTTGCTCGCGACTCTGGTTGCCCTGGCCGCCTGCGAAACGACCCCGCCGGTGCAGGAAATGAGTGACGCGCGCCAGGCGATCACGGTGGCCCGGGAAGCCGGCGCGGCGGAGTATGCCGCCATCCACCTCAAAGTCGCTGAAGACTACCTCGAAAGCGCCAAGGCGGCGCTCGACAAGGGCGACTATTATGTTGCCCGCCGCAACGCCAAGCACGCGAAGGCGAAGGCGCTTGACGCGCTTCATGAAGCCGAGGCCGCCGCGGCCGACAACTGATTACCGGATGACACACGAAGCACGCATGTACACGGTCCACGGCCGCGTCCAGGGCGTCTGGTTTCGCGACAGTACGCGGCGCGAGGCGCAGCGGCTCGGGTTGCAGGGCCACGCAGTCAATCTTCCCGATGGCACGGTCGAAGTCCTGGCGGTCGGCCCGGCCGATGCGCTCGCGGAACTCGCGCGCTGGCTGCAGGACGGGCCGCCGATCGCGCGGGTGACAAAGGTCGAGGAAAAGCTTCTCGACGATGCTGACGTGGCAGGGTTTCGAATCGGCTAGCCGTCAGGCCTTGAACCACTTGCGCGACAGCTTGTCGATGACCTTGTTCGGGTACTTGCGTCTGCCATAGCTGCCGTTGTAGCGCTCCAGCGCCTTGCGCAGATCGCCATTTTCCTTGTCGTAATAGAAGCGCAGAATTGTGCAGCCATAGCGCAGATTCGTGTTCGTGTGCAGCAGGTTGTCGTCGGGACGCCCGATCTCCTCGATCCAGAACGGCATGACCTGCATCAGGCCGAGGGCGCCGGCGACGGACACGGCGTAGCGGTCAAAATTGCTCTCGACTTCGATTACCGCGAGGATGAGCTCCGGCGGCAGCTCGACCCGCGCTGCCTCCATGTGAACCAGCGTCAGGATCTCGATGCGCCGGTTGCGGCTCGGCCGCGGCGCCGAGCGCAAGACCGAAAAGCAGCAGTATTGCGAAAAAAGTCCTCATAAGAATTATGAGCTTATAACTGAATCCTTGAGCAATTTGAGAACTTCCTCACGTTTCAGGTCGCGCCCTTTTGCGGCGCGCCGATCGCGATACTCGAACGTGCCGCTCTCCAGGCCGCGGTCGCCGATGACGACACGGTGGGGAATGCCGATCAACTCGGCATCGGCAAACTTCACGCCGGGCCGCGCATCGCGGTCGTCGAGCAAGACATCGAGTCCGGCGTCGGCCAGCTCGGTGTAAAGGGCTTCCGCTGCTTCCCGCACCGCCTCGGAGCGGTGCATGTTGATCGCTACCAGCACAACGTCGAACGGCGCCAGCGGTGCCGGCCAGATAATGCCGTCCTCGTCGTGATTCTGTTCGATTGCCGCCCCGACGATGCGCGTGATGCCGATCCCGTAGCATCCCATCTCCATGACGTGGTTCTCGCCGTCCGGTGCCTGCACGGTCGCGTTCATGGCCTCGGAATATTTCGAGCCGAGCTGGAAGATGTGGCCGACCTCGATGCCACGCGCAATGCTGAGCGTCCCGGTTCCGCCCGGCGTGGGATCGCCTTCCACGACGTTGCGCAGGTCGACCGATTCCGGCTCGTCGAGATCGCGACCGAAATTGACGCCCCGGTAGTGGAAGCCGTCCTCGTTGGCCCCGCAGCAAAAATCCGCCAGTACGGCGACAGCGTGGTCGAAGTACACGGGTAAAGACAGGCCGACCGGTCCGAGCGACCCGGCATGTGCGCCGGTCGCCGCGCGGATGGCGGCCGTATCGGCCATCGTCAACGGCGCCGCGACGCCAGGCAATTTCTGCGCCTTGACGGCGTTCAGTTCGTGGTCACCGCGCAGCACCAGGGCCACGGGCCCGTCGACGCCTTCCACGATCAGTGTTTTTACCGTTTGCGCGGGCGTGATGTCGAGCAGGTCGCACAGTTGCTCGATCGTCTTGATGCCGGGCGTAGCGAACTTCTCGAGGTCCTGCGACGGGGCCGGGCGCTGCGCGTCGGGGACGACGGTCGCTGCCGTCTCGATGTTGGACGCGTAATTGTCCGCATCGCAGTAGGCGATCGCGTCTTCGCCCGAGTCGGCCAGGACGTGGAACTCCTGCGAGCGGCTGCCGCCGATTTCGCCGCTGTCGGCATCGACGACGCGGAACCTGAGCCCGAGTCGTTCGAAAATCGCCGTGTAGGCGGCATGCATGCGGTCGTACGAGGCTCGCATGCCGTCCTTGTCGATATCGAACGAGTAGGCGTCTTTCATGATGAATTCGCGAGACCGCATGACGCCGAAGCGCGGCCGGATCTCGTCGCGGAACTTGGTCTGGACCTGGTAGTAGTTCACTGGTAGCTGCTTGTAACTTCGCAGTTCCCGGCGCGCGATATCGGTGATCACTTCTTCGTGGGTCGGGCCGAAACAGAACTCGCGGTCATGGCGGTCGTGCATGCGCAACAGCAGCGGGCCGTACTGGTCCCAGCGGCCGGACTCCTTCCAGAGTTCGGCCGGCTGCACGGCCGGCATCAACAGCTCCAGCGCACCGGCCCGATCCATTTCCTCGCGCACCACGGTCTCCACCTTCCGCAGCACCCGCAGCCCGAGCGGCATCCAGGTAAACAGACCGGAAGCGAGGCGCCGGATCAGTCCGGCCCGGAGCATGAGCTTGTGGCTGACGATTTCTGCCTCGGCCGGCACTTCCTTGAGCGTTGTCAGGGCAAATTCGGAAAAACGCATTGCAGATGAAACCTGGTTGTAGCGAAGCGCGCATTCTAACCGGTTCTGTCCTAAGATGGACGCCTCGTGTCCGTACTGACTGGAAAACAGCGTGCGTAGCAGGCGCAATCCATTCGTGGCCCATGAGGGCATTCCTTTCCTCCTGTTGGCGCTGGCGCTCGCCCTCTACGCACTGCGGTATTTCCCCTGGTGGACGGCGTTGCTGCCGCTCGCGGCAGGCGTCGGCCTGTTTCTGCTGTTTCGCGATCCCGATCGCGCCGTGCCCTCGGTTGCGCTCGGCATCATGACCCCGGTGGACGGCGAGGTCGTCGAAGTCGAAACGACAGATAAGTGTGTCGTGCAGGGCGATGCTTACCGGGTCAAGATTCGAATCGATCCGCTCGGGACGTACACGGCCCGCAGCCCGATCGAAGGTCGCGTCATGGACCTGCACTCGAGCGCCGAAGGAGTCGGTCCCAACTGTCCCGCCAATGCGCTCTGGGTGCAAAACGACGAGGGTGACAACGTCGTCCTGCAGTTTCATGGCTATCGTTTCGGCCTCGCGCCGCGCGCTTTTGTCGGCTACGGTGAACGCGTGGGCCAGGGGGATCGGTGCGCCTATATTCGCCTCGCGAAGTATGCCGAGGTCTACCTGCCGATCCGCGGCCGGGTGTACGCCGAGCCCGGGCAGGAAGTTCGTGCGGGTACCGACCTGATTGGTGCGGTGCCGCATCCATAGTGGCAAACTATCGCCAATGATGGACCCGGAACAGCAACGGCGCGCCTACCTGCGGGCGATGGGACTAACACGGTCTTCGGTGTCGGCAACCGGAGTGCCGACTGGATGATCGTCGGCGAGGCCCCGGGCGCCGAGGAAGATCGTCGGGGCGAGCCCTTCGTCGGCCGTGCCGGCAAGCTGCTTGACCAGATGCTGCTCGCCATCGGCGAAACGCGTGAGAGCGTCTTCATCGCGAATAATCTCAAGTGTCGCCCCCCGAACAACCGGGACCCGAGGCCCGCCGAGGCCGCCGCGTGCCGCGAGTACCTCGACCGGCAGATTGAACTGGTGCAGCCGCGCATCCTGCTGGCCGTCGGACGCATCGCCGCGCAAAACCTCCTCGGCAGCGATGAGCCGGTGGGACGCCTGCGCGGGCGAGCACACGAACTCGACGGTATCCCCCTGGTCGTCACGTATCATCCGGCCTACCTGCTGCGCAGCCCGTCCCAGAAGCAGAAAGCCTGGCGGGACCTGTGCCTGGCCGCGCAGCTGGCAGCGGAGGCGAGTGCATGATCCGGCCGCTGGCAGAGCCCCCCACGAGTATTCGCGAGATGACGCACGATGATCTCGGGATGGTCTCGGATATCGAGCGGCGCAGCTACGAGTTTCCCTGGAGCCATGGGGTGTTCCGGGACTGCCTGCTGGCCGGCTACCAGACCATCGTGCTGCTGCGCGGCGATCGCGTGGCCGGTTACGGCGTGCTCTCGGTGGCGGCCGGGGAGGCGCACATCCTCAATATTTGCGTGGACCCGGAACATCGATCGCGGGGCTACGGGGAGAAACTCATCGACGAGATGCTGTATCGTGCGCGCGCCGCGTCCGTTCGGCAGATCTTTCTCGAGGTCAGGCCGTCCAACGAACGCGCGCTCGCACTTTACCGCAAGAAAGGTTTCCACCAGGTGGCCAACCGACCCGCATACTACCAGGCGAACCGGGGGCGCGAAGATGCTGCCGTGCTCGCCAAGAAACTCGTCATAGAAGACTGACCCGATGCCAGACATAGCACAGGAAGTCCGCCGGCGGCGGACCTTCGCAATCATTTCACACCCGGACGCCGGCAAGACGACATTGACGGAGAAACTGCTGCTGTACGGTGGGGCGATCCAGCTGGCCGGCACCGTCAAGGGGCGCAAAGCGTCGCGTCATGCCACGTCCGACTGGATGGCGCTCGAACAGCAGCGCGGCATTTCGGTCACATCGTCGGTCATGCAGTTCCCGTACCGCGAGCGCATCGTTAACCTGCTCGACACGCCGGGACACGAAGACTTCTCCGAGGACACCTACCGCACGCTGACGGCGGTCGATTCGGCGCTGATGGTGATCGACTGCGCCAAGGGCGTCGAGCAGCGGACGATCAAGCTGATGGACGTTTGTCGACTCCGCGACACGCCCATCATGACGTTCATCAACAAACTCGACAGGGACGGCAGGGAGCCGATCGATCTGCTCGACGAGATCGAGTCGG
>JARRMH010000407.1:0-2816 GCA_037386205.1 Woeseiaceae bacterium
TCGGCAGACCAGCTGTTCTACTGCCGCCAGCGTGGCATCTCCGAGGAAGACGCGGTGAACATGATCGTCAACGGCTTCTGCAAGGAAGTCTTCAAGGAACTCCCGATGGAATTTGCCGTCGAGGCACAGGCGCTGCTCAACGTCAGCCTCGAAGGCGCCGTCGGCTAGGTACAGACCATGACAATGCTGAAAATAGAAAACCTCAAGACCCGCGTGGCGGGCAACGACATTCTCAACGGGCTGTCGCTGGCGGTAGACGCCGGCGAAGTGCACGCCATCATGGGCCCCAACGGATCGGGCAAGAGCACGCTCGCGCAGGTCATCGCCGGTCACGAAGACTACGTAGTTACGGACGGCAGCGTCACCTACAAGGGCAAGGACCTGCTGGAGCTCGACCCCGAGGAACGCGCCCGGGAAGGCATCTTTCTCGGCTTCCAGTACCCGGTCGAGATTCCCGGCGTCAACAATGCCTACCTGCTCAGGGAGGCGCTGAACGCCCGGCGCGCTCACCAGGGGCTCGACGAGATTGACTCGTTCGAATTTCTCAAGGCGGCGCGCGAGAAGATGGGCGCACTCGGCATGGACCCGAAATTCCTGAATCGCGGCGTGAACGAAGGGTTCTCGGGCGGTGAGAAAAAGCGTAATGAGATCCTGCAGATGGCGATGCTCGAGCCGGAGCTGGCGATTCTCGACGAGACCGACTCGGGCCTCGATATCGACGCACTTAAGGCAGTCGCCAAAGGCGTCAACGCCCTGCGCTCGCCCGACCGCGCCATCGTGCTCGTAACGCACTACCAGCGCCTGCTCGACTACGTGGAGCCGGACTTTGTACATGTATTGTCGAACGGCCGCATCGTCAAGTCAGGCGACAAGTCGCTGGCCCTCGAGCTCGAGGAGAAAGGCTACGACTGGGTGCAGGAGGCAGCCACGGCATGACCGGCGTCCCGACAGACCGCATTCGCGACATCGTCGGCCGCTTGCCGACGACGTGCGAGGAAGACTGGAAGTACACGGACCTCGGGCGCGCCCGGGAGATTTCCGAGCGCTGGCTCGAAGCAGGCGCGCCCTCCTCTTCCCGGGATCTCGACGACGAGATCGAGCGACTCACGGGTTCGATCGATGCGACCTGGTTCGTGCTGCAGAATGGCGTACTGCGCGACCCGCCCGCTGCCGACGGCGTTCAACTCGAGCGACTCGGCAGCGTCCCTGTTGCCGACAGTGCGCTGGCAGAACTCAATTCGGCCCTGCTGCGTGACGGCATTCGTATTACCGTCGAGGGCAGGCCTGACAAGCCCATCGGCCTGCTCATCGTCTACGGCGCGGACGACGCAATCGTCACCCAGGCTTACGTCGAGATCACGTTTGCCGACGGCGCGTCAGGCGAGATCATCGAAATTCAGGACTCGGTCGGTGACGGCGACCAGTACAACAACGCGTTCCTGACCCTCAAGCTTGGCCGGAACGCCTCGGCCAACCACGTGCGGGTCCAGGATCGTGCGCTGTCGCATGTTCAGACCTCGAGGACGACCGTAACGGCCGGCCGCGATGCGCGTTTCCGGTCCGCAGGTTTCGACCTCGGTGGCGGCCTGATTCGCAATGATTTCGTGATCGACATCGCCGAACGGGGCGCCGACGTGGCATTCGATGGCCTCTATCTCGCCGGCGACGGCCAGCACATCGATAACCACACACGGGTCGATCATCGCGTCGGCCCGGCGACCTCGCGGCAGGAGTACCGTGGGATCCTCAACGGCAAGTGCCGGTGTGTCTGGAACGGCAAGGCCATCGTCCACAAAGGGGCCGACGGGACCGATGCCGACCAGGCCAACCACAACCTGTTGCTGTCCGAGCGGGCCGAGATCGACGCCAAGCCTGAACTCGAGATTTACGCCGACGACGTGAAGTGCAGTCACGGCACCACGGTCGGCCAGCTCGACGACACGGCTCTGTTCTATTTGCGGACACGCGGGCTCGACCAGCGCCGCGCGACCCAGGTTCTAACGCATGCATTCGCGGCAGGCCTCGTCTCGCGGGTGCCCGTCGAGGCAGCGAAGGAGCGAGTCTCGCAGCTCATGGAGAGGCGGCTCGCCGAAATCAGGGCCGGGGATACCCAGGCTGTCTCCGAACAGCTGCAGGAATTTATCGAGCTGATGGACAGTGCGCCGATTGCGCTGCTACCGGAAAAAGCCAATGAGCAACACTACGAAGTTCCTGCCGAATTCTACCGCAACGTACTCGGCAGTCACATGAAGTACAGCTGCGGTTACTGGGGCAAGTACACGCGAGAGCTCGATGCGTCGGAATCGCTCGCCCTTGGCCAGACCTGCGAACATGCCGAGCTCGAGGATGGCATGGAAATTCTCGAACTTGGATGTGGCTGGGGCTCGCTCACACTCTGGATGGCGAAACATTATCCGAACGCACAGATCACCGCGGTCTCGAATTCAGCCTCGCAACGCGAGATGATTCTGAAACGTGCCGAAGAATCGGGAATCTCGAATCTCTCCATCATCACGGCAGATATGAACGATTTCGACACCGATAACGCATTCGATCGCATTGTCTCGGTCGAGATGTTCGAGCATATGCGCAACTATCGGGAACTTTATGCCAGGGTAGCCCGGTGGCTTAAACCCGGCGGCAAGTTTTTCAAGCACATCTTCGTACATCGCGATTCACCCTACCTCTTCGAAGACCGCGGCCCGGGAGACTGGATGAGCCGCTTTTTCTTTTCGGGCGGAATGATGCCGTCCGACGATCTGCCGCTCTTCTTCCAGGACCAGCTCTGTATCGACAAACGCTGGCGCTGGGACGGA
>JARRMH010000408.1:0-2812 GCA_037386205.1 Woeseiaceae bacterium
CGATGCAGACCCGGCAAACGGTGATCACCGCAAGGCAGCGCAGCTACTCGGACATCCTGACCAGGCGGCAGGAGTTGATGCTGCTGCTCATGGAGCGAGACGTGATCGAGCTGTGGGCGAAAGGATGCAACCGGGAACCGATGGATTCAATCGATGCGCAACGCTTCACCTCCATGGGCGTTTGCTGGCTGTCACACGTACAGGACACCTACATCCAGTACAAAGCCGGGTTGGTGGAAGAGGAGGTGTGGGCGGCGGAAAGGGCGCTGATGAGCGTCGCGTTCAACCAGCCCGGGTTCCGGGACTGGTGGGAACACGGCCAGCAGTATGTGTCCAGCGAATTCGCACAGGTGATGGAAGAAAGCCAGCCGGCGTACCTCGTGCTTTACGACCCCAACACCCAGACATGGAGCCGCCCGAAGGACGGCAAGTTTGCGAAGGACGTGGCCGCCCGGGCGTCCGAACAGGGATAGCTGCCGGCTGTCGACGAGTCACGGCGGCCCGTTGTCGGCCAACGCTCCGGTTTCAAAGCGCCACGTGGGAGGCCCGCCGTCGGTTGGAAATCGATCGTTCTTCACCGGGATTACGGCGATCCGACATTCCGAACAGGGTCCCCTTCAGGCCATATGCCGACTTTTTTATAGGTTCGAGTTCCGTCACTCAGGCAGTACGCGCATTGACCCGGCAAAGCCGATTTGATCCGAGACGGTGAAAGCCCCCATTCAAGCGCACCTTTCTGGCACAATCCCGGTGATGTTCACGTCCCGGTTTCCTGATCCGTACGTCCCGGTTACCCGCGCTGGCTTGCAGATTATCGAAGGAACTAAGCGATCTGCCGACGTCGAAGCACATCGGCAGCGCGGATTCGCGAAGGTATTAGAAGCGCACCGGATCTTGGGACGCGACATTTCCAGCGCTCGTTCATCGGGCTTTTCGGCTAATCGAGCATCATGAATTTAATTTCCGAGCTGAAGCGGCGAAACGTTTTCCGTGTGGCCATGCTCTACCTGCTGACGAGCTGGCTCCTGTTGCAAGTCGCAGACGTTGCTTTTAGCGTTTTCGCGCTTCCTGATTGGGCTCTTCGCTTTGCCGCCGTGATTCTGGCGCTTGGCTTTGTGCCCGCGCTCATATTCTCCTGGGTGTTCGCTATCACGCCACAGGGAATCCGGCGTGAGTCAGACATGGAAGCAGTCGATGCCGTTTCGGCGGCGACAGGTCATCGGCTCGATCTCGCAGTGGTAGCGGTTGGGCTGGTTGCCGCCGCCAGCTTTCTTTTATTCCAGTACTTCGTTCCGGTCGGCCCTTCGACAACGCAGAGCTTGCCGGAGCAAGCGCCCCTGGAGACCGCGTCGGAGACTGACCGATCGATTGCAGTCCTGCCGTTTCTCGCCCTTTCGAACAACGAGGAGGACGCTTTCTTCGCCGATGGTCTCACGGAGGAAATTCTCAATGCGCTGGCGGCTTTGCCCGATCTGCTCGTCACCTCCCGCACGTCCGCCTTTCAGTTCAAAGGTGACGACCTGCCCGCGATTCCGGAGATTGCCCGACGGCTGGGCGTGGCGCATATTCTCGAAGGCTCCGTGCGGCGTTCCGGAAACGAAGTGCGGGTAACGGTTCAGCTCATTCGCGCCAGAGACGACGCTCATCTCTGGTCGCAGACCTACGATCGCCAACTCAATGACGTCTTTGGCATTCAGGAAGACATCGCGGCGAACATTGCGGCCCTGATGGGCGTGGCATTGGACGACCGCCTACGCGAGCGGCTCCGCAGTTCCGGGGCCCGCAACGTCGAAGCCTTCATCGCCTATCAACGCGGTTTCGAAACGTTTACCCGCCTTCACTTCCTGGATAATTCCAGGCTGATTGAGGCCGAGCCGTACTTCGAGCAGGCGACCGAACTGGAGCCGACGCTGACCCAGGCTTACCTTTATCAAGCCGATTATTACGCCCATCGGCTGCTCAGGATTCTCGAGCAGCCGGGGGCATTCGATGAAGAGGCCTTCGAGGCCGCCGCTGGTAAAAATGCGGCACTCATTCAGTCAGCAATCGATACAGCGGACAACCAGGACCGGCGCCAGCTTGCGGTCGCGAATCAACTCCTGTTTTCCGACGACTGGACAGGTGCTCAGGCCGCACTGGACGCGGTGTTCGCACAGAACACATGTCTCGACGGTAATTGGGCAGACGCGCTGGCTGCTCTTGCAAGCCGAGGCGATGATTTTATGGCGCGACGCGATCGTCTATTGCGCTGTGATCCGCTCGATGACCAGCTCCGTACCGGTGGACTGGAAATCGTGATCATGAACGGCCATTTCGACCGGGCCGAGGCGGATATAGAGTTTCTCGATTCTCGGGAATACCCGCATCTGTACCAGCGGCTGCTTCTGGAAACTGCGCGTGGCGGTGAACTCAGCCAGCGCGTCATCGATGAGTTGGCGGAGAAGTCCGAGAGCTACCAGAGCTGGGCTCTGGCCCGTGCGGCGGCGCGTCGCGGTGAGCGTGAGGAAGCCGAAGAACGCGCAACGATGGTGCTTGACGATCCAGATTTGAGCTTCACAAGAAGGCTGAGCCTCCTGGCACAGCTCGGCGACCGAGAGGGGGCGAACGCTGTTGCCGCGCAGATCGACGAACGGCCCATGAGCGCCTTCGTGTTCACGTTCGTGTTGCTGAGTTGCGTATGCGGCGCACCCTTCGATTTGGAGGCCGCTCCAAAGTTCCAGGCCCAGATGGAAGAGGCCGGGTTTCAATGGCCACCCGACGGCGACGTCGGCTGGCCACTTAAGGACTGGTAAGCGCCCACGATTAAGAACGG